>JADFHU010000668.1 GCA_022567055.1 Planctomycetota bacterium | reverse complement strand
GTGGGTGCCGTTCCGTCGCTGGGCGCCTTTTCGCCGGAAACCACCATCGTCTATGGCGGCAGCCAGTCGTTACCCATCCACTTCGACAACTCCGGCGCGCCTCGCTCCGAAGCCACGCGACCCTTTGGTGCCGCCATGGATTGGACCAAGCACGGTGTCCAGGGTCTGGTGCTGTTCTTCCGGGGCAGTCCGGCCAACACGGGTGGCCAATTGTACGTCAAGATCAACGGCAGCAAAGTGGTATATGACGGGGCTCCGTCGGACCTGATGCACCTGGGTTGGAACAAGTGGACCATTCCCCTGTCGTCGAGTGTCAGTGCATCGACTCTGAGTCGAGTCACGTCCCTGACCATCGGCATCGAGGGTAACGGCTCGGGCGTCCTGTACGTGGATGAAATGCGACTGACGACCGATGCGCGTGTGGTGGTCACGCCCACCGGGCCCAGCGATGAGGCCTTGGTCGCTCACTACGCCTTTGACGGCGATGCGTCGGACAGCACCGGTCAGAGTCCGGGCGCCCTGTTTGGTGATACGACCTCGTTCGTCCCCGGCGTCGACGGCCAGGCCCTGCGCCTGGACGGCATCAACGCCTATGTGGCCATCGACGGCCTGTTTTACGATTCGAGCGGTCTGACGGAAGTGACCGTCACGGCCTGGATACGGACGGAGGTCGCGAGCAACCAGATCATTGCCAGCTTTGACCGCAACGAGTACTGGCGTCTGGAGATCAACGGTGACGGTGGCGGTCCCGGCCAGGTCGGTTGGGATGTGTGGACCGATACGGGTCAGCTCGATTACGGCAGTTCATCCCGAGTGGATGACAACGAGTGGCACCACGTGGCCGGCGTATTCGACCATGGGACATCCACGATATTCATCGATGGTTATCACGAAGCTCCGGCGATGGGTGGTAGCACCTTTGGGACCGGCAACACCCGTTTCGGATATGTCGGTGTGGGATCGGAGTCAACGACCTTCAACGCCGATCCGAGGACGCCGGCCAGCTTCTTTATCGGTGATTTGGATGATGTTCGAATCTACCACCGTGCCCTGTCCGCGGCCGAGGTCGCCGGCATGGCCGGGCGAACTCAAGGTTTTGATAGACCTTAATCTGTGACAGCGTCAGGCCAGGCCCACAATCGTGGTATGATCAAACGTCTCCAGGGCATGATTGAGGAGGCGGTGGCTGGGCAGTAGCATTTTATCGTTGTCGAATTGTGAGCATCCGGGGCTTGTGTTCAATTGTATTGGAGAACCATCATGTGTAGAAGACTGATTTATCTAATCTCTATAATTCTGATGCTGGGTCTGGTTCTGACCAACGGGGCGAGCGCTGCCGACCCGAGTCTTATCGGCTGGTGGAAATTTGACGATGGCTCCGGCAACATAGCAAAAGACTCAAGCGGCAACGGCAACGACGGCACCCTCATGGGTAATCCGCAGTGGGTGCCCGGGAAGTTGGGCGGCGCGCTGGCCTTTGGCGGTGACGGGAGCCACGTGATCGACAATGATGCTGGGGCCTATCTGAACGGTTTAAGTGACTTAACGGTCAGTGTGTGGATAAAGTCAAACCGGACCGGCACGGATGCGGGTTTCATTCACGGTGTTGATCCCCCGGTTGGACAAGACCGTGTATTCGCTATGCGCTATGATTCAAGCGGCGCGAGTTTTGGCGGTTCGAACCTACTTAAAGTCGGTGTGGTATCGGACGGTGGCAACCAGAATTTGGAAACCTCTAACGATCTTCAGACCACCGAGTGGCAGCATGTCGCTATGACATGGACCAGCGGGGGCCTGATAGAGTTCTACGCCGACGGCGTTCAAGACACACCGGCAGGCCGAAACAATCCGAACAGCGGCGGCACCGTCTCGGAGGTGACAAGCTTGCTTATCGGCAAAGGCGGCAAAGATGAAGGTGCCACTGAGGGTTGGGACGGCCTCATCGATGACGTCCGTATCTATAGCCGGGTACTAACAGCCGAAGAGATTCAACAGGTTATGATAGGGATACCACCTGGATTGGCGTCTGAACCGAACCCGCCTAATGAGGCGACAGATGTGCCGCGTGATTTGGCCCTGGGCTGGAATCCGGGTGAATTCGCGGTGAAACACGATGTCTACTTTGGCACTGCATTCGATGATGTGAACAATGCCGATACTGTCAATACCTTAGGTGTGCTGGCCAGTCAAGAGCAAGAGGCTACGACCTATGCCCCTGATCGGCTGGAACTGGGTGATACCTATTACTGGCGTGTCGATGAAGTGAACGGGGCGCCCGATTTTGCCGTTCTTAAGGGCGAGGTCTGGAGTTTTTCCGTGGAACCCATCGCCAATCCCGTTACCAATATCACCGCCACGGCCTCCAGCTCATTCGGCGCTTCCGTGCCTGAGAATACCATCAACGGCTCCGGTCTCGTCGATGATCTGCATGGAACTTCGGCAGGCGGCATGTGGATCAGCACCGGGCTCCCGGCCACGATCGAGTATGCCTTCGACAGGGCGTACAAGCTGCACGAGCTTTGGGTCTGGAACTCCAATCAGCTCATCGAGGCCTTCGTGGGTTTCGGCGCCAAGGATGTTGTCATCGAGCACTCTCTAGACGGCGAGAACTGGACCGTTCTGGAAGGTGTTGGGCCTCTGGCTCAGGCCCCGGGCAGAGAGGGTTACGCACACAACAACACCATCGGATTCGGCGGTATCACGGCCCAGTATGTTCGAATTACCGTCAACAGCGTTCAGGGGATCGCCCCGCAGGCCAGTCTCAGTGAGGTACGGTTCTTCTCCATACCAACGTTTGCTACGCGGCCCAAACCAGTCTCAGGTGCAATGAATGTGGCAGCCGACGTTGTCCTGTCGTGGGGCCGTAACGGACGTGAAGCCGATCGACACGAGATCTACGTCGGGACTGATCCCAACAATCTGCCCCTGGCCGGCAGTGTCACCGAAAACAGCTTCGATACCCTGGCGTTGGATCTGCAATTGGGCCAGACCTATGCCTGGCGTGTCGATGAGGTCAATGAGACCGAGGACCCGAGCACCTGGACCGGTGAACTCTGGAGCTTTACCACCGTGGACACGATCATCGTCGACGACATGGAGAGCTACAAGGACGAAGAATTCCTCGAGATCTGGGCCACCTGGATCGACGGTTTCGATGATCCGGCCAACAATGGGGCCATTGTGGGTGCAGTTCCGTCGCTGGGCGACTTTTCACCGGAAACAACCATCGTCTATGGCGGGGGACAGTCCCTTCCCCTCCACTATGACAACGGCGCTGCACCCCAATCTGAAGCGACGCGTACTTTCGCTGCGGCCCAGGATTGGAGCAAGCATGGCGTGCAGGGCCTGGTGCTCCACTTCCATGGCAGCCTGGCCAACACCGGCGGTCGTCTCTATGTGAAGGTCAACGCAACCCAGGTCGTCTATGACGGCGATCCGGCGGATCTGCAGCGCATCGGCTGGCACAAGTGGCAAATCGACTTGGCCGCATTGCCGGCGGCGACCCGCGGCGCCGTGACCTCGCTTACCATCGGCGTCGACAACGGCGGGGCGGGTGTTGTATACATCGATGACATCCTCTTGACGC
>JADFHU010000667.1 GCA_022567055.1 Planctomycetota bacterium | reverse complement strand
CCGCGTTTCCCATCATCCAGGACCTGATGGTCGACCGCTCCGCCTTCGATCGCATCATCGAAGCCGGCGGCTATATATCGGTCAACACCGGAAGCGCGCCCGAAGCGAACTTGATGCCCGTCCCCAAAGAGACGGCCGACACCGCGTTCGACGGCGCCACTTGTATCGGCTGCGGCGCGTGTGTCGCGCAATGCCCCAACAGCGCCGGCCAGCTCTTCACCGCCGCGAAGATCGGACACCTCAACCTGTTGCCGCAAGGCCAGCCCGAGCACGACGAGCGCGCCGTGAGCATGGTCGAGCAGATGGAGTCCGAGCTCTTCGGAAGCTGCTCCAACTTCCGCGAGTGCGAAGCCGTCTGCCCCAAAGGCATCAGCATCGACTGGATCGCGCGGATGAATCGGGATTACTTGAGAGCCAAGCTGAAGGGTGTGACCCGCCGTTAGACTACTATCGAACGCCTGAGCCGGCGCGGCAAACATTCGTCAAGCAGCACCCGCATCCTGAATCAATGCCTCCTTGGCTATGTGAAGAGCGGCAATGGCTTGCTTCTGCGACACGCTTGGAAAATCCTGAAGGAAGACCTCCAGGCTATCCCAGCTTCCAAATAGTCGATGAACGTCCTAACCGGAACCCGCGTGCCTGCAAAGACAGGAGTCCCACTCAGGATTTCGGGTGATCGGGTCACCACGCGTGTATCAGAACTCATGATTGGCCTCCAGTATCACATCTGAGTCAATGGTAGGTTCATTCCAGAGCCTTCCCTCATTCCATGATCAGCGTAACATTCTTGCTTCTGCGTGTCAACCTGGGCTCTTTAAGAATGTGGAAGTAAGTCTCCAAATTAGGCCCTAGAGACCGGCAAGGTCGCAATCAGTGATCGGTGATAGAGTTGCTAGAGTGATCAGTTCTTAGCCCAAACAGACCACTGATTACTGATTACTGCGAACTCGGCCCTGAACCCTACCCGGTTCCCCCCGTCGACAGGGAGGCTAACGCCGTTTTCACATGGCATTGTCGGCCATGAGTGATATAATCACGCCCGTAGTAGTAAAGCATCGCAGCATACTGCAACTGCCGCGTGTTTATCGTGCTCGTACTCAGCGCAGCGGTACTCGTAATCGTACTCGGTTTTTTAGGCTTGAATTCAAAGACGATTACGGGCACGAGTACGAAGGTATCTACCTGCCGTTGAGGCAAAATGTTAGCAATGAAGGAGTCATCATGACACAACTGAACGTAGGTGACAGCGCGCCCGCATTTGAATTGCTCGATCAAGACGACAAGACCGTTAAACTCAGCGATCTCAAGGGACGAAAGGTCCTACTCTACTTCTATCCCAGGGCCAACACGCCCGGCTGTACCACGCAGTCCATCGATGTGAGCCAGTCCCTGGACACCCTCAAGAAGAACAACATCGCCCCCCTGGGCATGAGTCCCGATCCGCCGAAGAATCAGAAGAAGTTTGACTGCGATCATGAGCTGGGGTTCCCCTTGCTGGCCGACGAAGACCACAAGGTCGCGGAGGCCTACGGCGCCTGGGGCCTGAAGAAAAACTACGGCAAGGAGTATGAGGGGATCATCCGCTCCTCTTTCCTGATCGATGAAGAGGGCAAGATCCTCCAATGCGAGTACAAGGTCAAGCCCCTGGAGACGGTGCCCAAGGCCCTGGAGGCCATTGGATAAGGCGGTTGCGAAAATGGGTTGAACCGCAGAATATCGAACAGAGAACAGCAGAATGTCGAAGGAGTCTGAGCTTGATTCCCAGGAACGGTGTGTCGACTTCGCCGTTCAGTAACTTCATCATTGGACATTGTTCGATATTCTCCGGTTCGTTTCTGTTCGGAATGTTCGGTGAACGGTGACGAAAGGGGCTTGGAGCCCGAACGCCGTAATTTGAACCGAATAATAGGATAATGGAGTATCGCCATGGTTTCACCCGCCACCCAAGAGAAGATGGTCAACCTGCTCGATCCCGGGGACAACCTCCTCTTCAACATGTCCCTTGACGAGGCCATCGAACGGGTCGGTTCCGGTGACGCCGACCGGGTGCGAGAGATTGACGGCCAGTATGCGCTGGTTTCGAAGAGGGGAACGACCGTCAGAATGGCTCGGTCCATCGGACGTCCTATGCGCTTCTTCCTGGCCAAGCAGCAGGAGGGACCGCTGCTGGTGATCGCCGAACGCATCGATGAACTGCACGGTTTTCTCCAGCAAGAGGGACTCGATGACCAGTTTCACCCCTCTTACACCCGCATGATTCCCGCCCATCACATCACGGAGTTGGCCCTGCTCGGTTGTCCCGATCCCAATCCGACCTACACCCGCTTTCTGGCCTCCCGCCGCGACACGCTCGATACGGATCTGGATCGGATCGGAGAGGTCTACATGGGCGCCGTCGCCCAGGAGATCGAGCGCTGGCTGGACCACATCGACGCCCGGGAGCCCATCGGGGTGCTCTTCTCCGGGGGCATCGACAGTGGTGCGATCCTGCTGTTGACCTACCATCTTCTGCTACGACGCGGTGAATCCCCGGCCCGTCTGAAGGCCTTCACGCTGTCGGTGGACGGCCACGGCCATGATTTCTTGCAGGCAGCCGAATTCTTGCAGGAGGTGGGCCTGGAGATCTTCCTCGAGGCGGTCGAAGTGTCGGCCCATGACCTGGACTACCGCAAGACGATTAGAACCATCGAAGACTACAAAGCCCTGGACGTACAGTCGGCCACCATGGCCCTGGCCCTCTGTGAGGGCATTCGCCGCCGCTATCCCCAGTGGACCCATCTGCTCGACGGCGACGGCGGCGATGAGAATCTGCGCGACTATCCCATCGAAGAGAATCCCGAACTGACCATCCGCAGCGTGCTCAACAACCCCTTCTTCTATCAGGAGGGCTGGGGGGTGGATGCGGTGAAGCACTCGCTGACCTACAGCGGGGGTCAGAGCCGTGGGCATGTCCGCACCTATGCCCCGGCCGCCCAACTGGGTTTCGTGGGATTCAGTCCCTTCGCCACGCCCAACGTGGTTCAGACGGCCGAGGGTATCCCCTTTGTGGAGCTAACGAACTGGCAACATGACAAACTCTACGCCTTGAAGGGCGAGGTCACCCGCCGCGGCGTGGAGGCGATCACCGGCATCCGCATGCCGGTCCACGAGAAGCGGCGCTTCCAAGAGGGGGCCGTGGATGAGTCGACATTTGCCGGTCTCTTCCCCACGGATGCCGGCGCATTTCGTCGGGCCTTCGCGGAGATCTATGGGTGAGACGCCAGGCGACTTCGATTCGGCCATCCTAACGACAGCGGCCATCATGGCCGCCCGGGGTGACAAGCACCCGGTGCCCGTCGATCGTCCTTACGCCTTCTTCGTCGAACCCGAGCATGCAGCCCAAGGTGGAGTCGTCGAGGTCGCGACACTCTTTCTCACCAACAGCGAGTGTCCCTTTCGCTGTTTGATGTGCGACCTCTGGCGCAACACTTTGGACGGCCCCACTCCCACCGGCGTGATCCCCCAGCAGATCCGCTTTGCACTGACGCGTCTGCCACCTGCCACGCATCTCAAACTCTACAACAGTGGCAACTTCTTCGATCGCCGCTCG
>JADFHU010000065.1 GCA_022567055.1 Planctomycetota bacterium | reverse complement strand
TTCCGTGGATGCTCCCATAAGCTCTGCAAGGAACCGGTATTCGGGAGAATTTGCTTCGGATGACACCATAAGGTTTGCATCATGTTCCCATTGTTTTTGTGCCGTTTTGCATAAATCGCATTGGAAAACGATCGCCCTTTTGGGACTGGAAGAGGAAATCAGGCAACCTCCTCGAAGCTTCTCTCGGGCGCGTGGAAAAAGTGATTCGCTCGCATTGAGCCGGCACTGGTCGTGAATATCTTGCCAATACAGACCATAGGCAATAGGAACTGTTAACTTACTCATCGTAGTGCCATGGACCTCACAAGTGTTGGACTTTCCGTGGGTGAGGTCTAACTCGGCATCAATGCCGCCTGAGGTGCATCCACCAACCATAAGCCCTAAGGCAAGGAGGGCTGGCATGCCACGCGGGCACTTCGACATGAGATTGCTCCATAGAGCAATGATTTCCACGAACTCCCTGACTGCCACGCTACGTGACGACGCTTTGTTGAACTTATCTGAGTGCGGTCTTCCCATGGCGACGGCACTAGCGTTAGTAAATGATTCACCTTGACTTAAACTCATACCGACCACCTTTGGATTCCTTGACATACTTGCCGTCAAAGCTCAATGCAAAACCCGTCTCAGTCTTCTCGTACGTGAAGCCCTTGCCGGTAAAGGGGTCCTTTGGGAGTCCGTCGGGTAGCGCATCGGGCCATTGACCCGTCTGAGCATGAACGAGCAGAACTTCGATCGCGACCAAGAGGCGGTTGTAGAATCCGGTGTATCGAGTCTGATTAAGGTGAAACTCTAGCAGCCTGTTGGAGGCAAACTGAGCGAAGGCAAGCCCCATGGCTTTTTCTGGCTTGAGAAGTACCGCCTCCACCCTATATTCCTTTTCTCGCATGTCTTTGAATTCTTCGAGTAGTTTGGCGAGTGCGGAGTCCCGTTCATCGAACGTTAAATCGTTGCTGTCGATAATCTCTATGGCCCTCTTCGTAAATTGAAGGTAAGGTTTTGCCGCCATACGAATCAACTCTTCGTCCGTCATACTGTCTATTTCAGACGTCTGCCCAACAATCTCTGATTTCAGCTTCAAGGCCTCACGCGACAAAGAAAGGAGGTCTTCCCTTTTGCGCACAGTTTGTAGGACATGTTCCGAGTCCCGTTGTAAAGCCCTGGACAGTGGTAGAGCTGATGGTCTCTGAGAGGCAAGCTGCCCCTTCAGCCAGACCAATTGCTTCGGATCAGTACCAATGTCTCGAAGCAGTATCCCGATCAGCTTAAGGGATTTCATGTCCGTTGAGATGGCAATTGCATTGGCAAGAAAGGTATCGACTCCTAGGTGTAAGGCAAATCTGCGCATCGCCAGAGAAAGCTGTAAGGAGCTGTGAACCTTTCCGTCTGCTGCAAGCTGGAGAGCGCGTGCTCTTAACAAAGACGCAATCGCTCTACTTGCCCTTAACTGTGGCTGGGGCGCTGCAATGCCTTTCGAGTGTTGATAGCCCCAGTCACACTCGTCCAATACTGTGCCCACCCGAATGACGGCAACGGTTGGCATTGCACCGTCTAGGTACTCTCTAAGCATCTCCCGAAGGTTCATGTCCTGTAATTTACTCTGTTCTTCCTGTAAACCTTGGTAGCTGATGGCCAAGAAACCCAGCTTCATCTTCTCGTCTGCGGATCCGGGCAATGCGTTGAATTTAGCCATTTCCGCAGCGTTAAAATAATCAAGGACTACAGCCGCGTATTGATCCAAGACTTTTTCATTCTCGTAGTCTATGCCGATTCTTCGGCACAGATCTTCAAGTTCGCTAATCTCCATCCTCATGTCTGCGAGTGGCAGAAAGTCACCAGTCCTCAGGAGATGATCGATTGCCTCGATTGGGGTCTCTTCGAGCAGCATGTCCACAACGTCATTAGGCTCAGGACGCAACAGGAAGGCCTGGTAGTACAGTAGCGCCGCATTCTCGGAATCGGGCGGCAAGCTAATGGCATGTTGCGATCCAGCGGAGGAAAAACAAACGACACAAAGATACGCAAGAGCAAGTCTTACACCAAGAACTGATGAATTCATATGTACTTCCTGCTGTCCGTCGGCTTGATCCTCTTAAGATGTTAAGATCCACGAAACGCGCTTCTCCAAGGTGCTCAGATAATAGTCAAACATAACGTTCGATAGGCCGGTTGTCAACCCATCCCCTCCAGTTTTCAGGGCACGGCATACCCAGGCGGGACGACAACGACGGCCAAAAAGCGTTTGGCGCGCCGAGGCACGCCACACCCAACAGGACCGGGATTGCGGCGAATCGTCAAACTGGTACAATCCACATATTCACTGGGCTACCGATGATAGGACCATAGGAAAGGATTTGATGACCATGATACGAGCGATTCTCTATTTACCTATCCTGCTGATGTTGACCGCAACCCTCTCCGGCTGCATGCCGGGCGCGTTTCTGATCGAGCCGGTTGCCAAACCGCAACGCCACAAGGAACGAATCATCGAACCCGGTGGCTTCTGGGTACACCAGAAGATCGCGATCATCGATGTCGATGGGGTCATGACGAATGGATCCGGTGCGGGGTTGTTCGGCGGCGGTGGCAATTCGGTGAGCGACTTCGTGACGAAACTCCGCCTGGCGGAGAAAGACAGCAGCGTCAAGGCCGTGGTGCTCAGAATCAACTCGCCCGGAGGTACGGTGTCGGCGAGTGACTTGATGCACCATGAGTTGCTGAAATTCAAGGAGAAGACACACAAGCCGGTGATCGCCACCATGCTCGACATGGCCGCGAGTGGGGGGTACTACCTGGCCGTGGGATGCGACGAGATCTATGCCCAGCCCACGACCATTACCGGCAGCATCGGCGTCATCATGAAAACCCTGAGCTATGCCGACACGATGAAAAAGCTGGGTCTGAAGTCTGAAACGATCAAGAGCGGCGAACTCAAGGACATGATGTCCCCCACCAGGTCCCTGACAGAGAAGGAACGGGAAATACTCAATAGGATGATCACAGACAGTTACGAGCGATTCCTGGCCGTGATCCTGGAGGGAAGAGACAATCTCGATGAAGCGACACTCCGTCCCATCGCCGATGGACGGATCTATACGGCTCAACAGGCGCTGGATCTCGGCCTGATTGACAAGATCGCCTATCTTTCCGAGGCTATCGAACGAGCGAAGGAGCTGGCCGGTCTCAAGAAGGCCAAGGTCGTCATGTATGGTCCTTCCTACCTGAAGCAGGGCAACCTCTACTCTTCCAATGACTCGGGCACGCCTTCGATGCTTAGTGTGCTGCCCAGCTTCTTGAAGCTGTCGACCGGCACCCGTTTTTACTACCTCTGGGAAGGGGTCCATTGAGGTAACTTTTTCCTATACATGCCATTCTTGCACCTCTATAGTGCCCGCATGAATACACAGACGCTATGTCCCTATATTGCTGAACTGCCCAATATCTGCGGTTCTGAAGAGACCATTGGGGAGGCCATGAAGGGGTGCGGCCCCTTCTATCTGCCGCAGAGCCAAATCGACTTCCCGCGGGTCAAGAGTTGTTTTGCCAATGCCCTGCACATGCATCAACCGCTGATCCCGGCAGGCAAGGGTGACCTGCAGGAGGCCGAGATCATCAGCAATCTCCAGCACATGATGGAGCATGGAGATGAATACAATGCCACGGTCTTCCACGATTGCTATAAACGCTTGGGCAAGTTCATTCCCAAACTGGTAGATGCCGGCCAGCAACCGCGCATCATGTTGGACTATTCGGGGTGCCTGTTGCACGGTCTCATCCAGATGGAGTTCGACGACGTCATCGAGCATCTGCGGACCATCACCTGTTCCCCCGAGTACAGTCCCTGCGTCGAGTGGCTGGCCACGCCCTGGGGACATGCGGTCGCCCCATCGACGCCGGCGCAGGACCTGCGCTTGCATGTCCGGGCCTGGCAGCACTTCTTTGCGGCCCTCTTCGGACTCGAGGCCCTTAGCAAGGTCCGCGGCTTCTCACCTTCCGAGATGGCCCTACCCAATCAACCCGATGTCTTCTTCGAGTTTGTGAAGACACTGAAGGAGTGTGGCTTCCGCTGGGTCCTGGTCCAGGAACATACGGTCGAGCCGATCGACACCGGTCACGGAGGATTCGATCCCCACCTGCCTCACCGACTCGTTGCCAGGAACTCCCGCGGCGAGACGCTTTCGATCACGGCCATCATCAAGACGCAGGGAAGTGACACCAAGCTGGTGGCGCAGATGCAACCCTACCACGAGGCCCTGACGCTCGGACGTCGTGACCTGGCCGGTCGCTCTGTCCCGCCCATTGTCACTCAGATCGCCGACGGCGAAAATGGGGGCGTCATGATGAATGAGTTTCCGGCGATGTTCCAGAAAACCATGAAGGCGGCCACGGCCACGCAGACTCCCGCCGTCAATGTGAGTGAATACCTGGAATACCTCGACACGCAGGGCATCACGGAGCAAGATTTTCCCGCGCTGCAGCCCATCATGCAGGGACGGATCTGGGAGCGATTCACCGACGGCACCGGACCGGAGGCGATGGAAGCCTGTATCGCCGAGCTGCAGCAGGAAGATGACCGTTTTCACGTCGAAGGCGGAAGCTGGACCAACGACATGTCCTGGGTCGCCGGGTATGAGAGCGTACTCGGTCCCATGCAGAAGGCCAGCGCCCTCTTTTCCGAAAAGCTGTTGTCCCGACAGCTACCCACCACAGACAGCGAGTACCGCGAAGCACTCTACCTGTTGATGCTGACCCAGACGAGTTGCTTCCGATATTGGGGCGAAGGTCAGTGGACCGACTATGGGCGTGAACTCTGTCGCCGATTGACGGAGAAGCTGGATCGCCTATAGGTCACTCGGTGGCTTCCTCCATCAATGCTCTGGCTCGCTCTAAAAAACTCGTGGGATAGCCTTCCTGTTCGAGAATGCGTATGGCCGTCTTGGTGCTGGCCGGGCCGCGCCGGAGGGCGTAGTCAAAGACGATCCCACTATCGGTCAACTGCTCGCAAAAGTGATAGTTCTCTGTCCCCGGGGAGCGGGAGGCACACTGGGCCAAGAGTTCTTCATGGGTCGCGACCAGAAAGAAATGGGGGGAGACGATGAGGTGCTCCAGCAAGGCCACCCCGGCGGCAATGCGTTCCTGCGAATTGGTGCCGCGGAAGGGCTCATCGATGAGACCCAAGATGGGCGGATCCTCCTGCGTGTCCATGATGATGCGCCTCAAGCGTCGCACTTCCGACATGAAGTAGCTTTCTTGCTTGGTCAGGTCGTCACGCACACGCACGTCGGTGAGGAGGCGTACCGGAGTCCAGTGCATCGACTCGGCCGCCACGGCGCTGCCCACCTGCGCCAGCAGACAATTGACCCCGACCATGCGGAGAAAGGTGCTCTTACCCGCCGCATTGGGACCGGTGACGACCCAGACCCTTTTTCGGGCGGTAAGGCGGATACCGTTGCGATGAACCTCCTCTGGGGAGATCAGAGGGTGACAGCCCTGACGAATGGCAAGTAGTTTGTCGGGTACCGGGAGGGGATAACAGGTGCCCTCCCGTTCGGCCGCGAAGCAGGCCAGGCTGTTCAAGGCCTCGAGTTCGGCCAGCGCCGCCACGCCGGACAGTAGTCGGTCACGGTGGGAGAGGAGGCGTTGAACGACGGCCTCGCCCACATGCAAATCGTAGAACAGCGCGATGTTCAAGGGGGTTCGCACGATCCCCCCTAGGCTCGCCATCTCTAACCACTGGCAGAGCGTCGGAATCCCAGTCACTGTCACCACCTCGTTCAAGATCCCTTGGAGCCGGCGCAGCTCAGTTCGGTCAGGAAGATCCTGCGCAGCCTTTTCGGCATGGGTCAGGAAACACCTCAAAGTGTGAACCAGCGAGAGGAGGGGAAGCACGGAGTCCCGCATCCTGCGAAACATCGATCGATAGAGACCCTGGATGAGCCCGTTGATCAGCATGAGCAGAACAAGTGCCTGCACCCATGCGAACTCTCCCAAGAGGACTTTGAGCAGAGCATAGCCCATGGCGGGACCGCTGAGAAGAGACCATAGCCGCATCATCAGGGATGCCTTGGGATGGGGATTCGCCGCGATGTCGCGTATCAGTGTCACAAGCTGATCCAGGTCTTCAGACGCCCCTCGCAGGGGCAAGGCAGAGGCCATGATGTGGATACGCTCTTCATGGGCAGAGGCGAGCCAGCGGACCATGTCTTGCCGCTGCGTGATGTGTTCGAGGGAAAGCATGGGCGCATCGAGCATGTCACGCAGACGTCGGGCGCCCTGATCGGTAGAGCAACGGTTCAGCAGGCCAAAGAGGCCCACGGGCTCGGCATAGAGATCGAGGTCGTCCCGCTCTTGGTCGGTTAGTGGCCAGGTCGGTCCCGACGCCAGAATCTGCGGGGGTCTCATTGTGGTGTGTAGGGGATCGGTGGGACGCACGGAGGAACGCACCGGCGCCCCCGCTTGAACGGCAAGGTGCAAGGACTCCTTCAGGATGCGGAGACGCTGATCCGCAGACCGACGTTTCGCTTGCCAGTCGGCGTGCCTGAGCACCGTAAACATGAAGAGCAGCAAGAGCAGGACCGTACCGCTTGCCGCATAGATGAGTTGGTGTCGCGCCAGCACAAAAAAAAGCATTGCCGCCCCGAAGCTGCCCAGACGGGCCCAGGACCCGTTGCGCTCACGACGGGCATCCTGCTTGCGTTCCTCTCTCGAACGCGCTTGAGCCGTCCTCAGTTGCTCGTGACAGGATCTGTGTGACTGAGCCTCGGAGGAAGACTCCGCTGAATCATCCGTTGGTACCATCCACCTTACATAGCATGACCGAGGGAGTGACGCAAGGTGGTCTTCGGTAGTCGGTAGTCGGTAGTCAGTAGAAGTCAGTAGTCGGTAATCGGTAAACAGTTTGGGCTACACGCTCATTGTGTTGTCGCTGATGACCACCTTGCGGAAACCCCGGGACGGGGTAGAAAAAAGGGAGCCTTCACGTCTGCGTGAATCAGATACGATCGCCCTGAATCCGAACCTAATGTAGCAAGCGGACGGATCCACTGGAGGTCCTCAGCGTAATCCTACCCGAGCCCTCGCCGACGGTCCCGACCAGTCGCTTCTTGCTTTTCTTGCCCTGAATGGTGATGGGCAGATCGCTGGAGACGGAGCCACTGCTGGTCGACATCTCCACCCGGCCGCTGTAGTTGGAGGGGACCGTGAGGGTGACGCTCCCGGAACTAGAGGAGGGATCGGCCACTAGATTAGGCGGTGTGTCAGCCGTACACACCACAGTCACGCTGGTTTTGACAACTCCTTCGTCGGGTCGAGCGCGAGCAGCGTCATATTCCAGTACATGTTCCATGTCTTCAATCGATGAGCTTGACCGGCCTCTCGCAGTTGCGCCTTGAGGGCGCCGACCGCATCAGTCACGTGGCGCTTGGCGTGTTCCAGAGTGCAACCCATGGCCGCCGCGATGGTCTTGTCATCCTTTGCCTCCAGGTAGCGCCACAGGATCACCAGGGCCTGCATGGGATCCAATCGGCTGATCGCCCAGCGGATCAGGATGGTCACACGCTGGCGTTCCTTCTCCCTCGATGGCTGGTTAGATGGCCGCAAGGACCCTATCTGGCTAGGTTCAGTCACCTGACTCCTCCAGGCGTTCTGGTTGGCGGATAGGGCGATCTGATAGAGCACATCCTCCGCCTCTTCCCCATCCAGTTGGTCGGTCTTTTCCCACATTTGGTAGAGGGCGTCCTGCATGGCCCCTTTGAACAATGTTCGATCTCCCGAGAGCTTCCACAGAATCGAAGAGAGGGCATTCATATGTTGTTTCTTCACCTTCGTGAACGCCACCATGTGCTGGGTATCGATCTCTGGCTTCTGATAGTGACTGACCATGACCTACTCTCCTTCAATCCTTCTGTCCGTGTCTATGTCCGGACCAAACGGGCTCACCTAGTTTAAGGCCCTATCCCTTGATTCCGTTTCATGTGAACTTAGAGTACCTACGCAAAATGACTCTGCATTCAAACGGCTTTTTTGGTGTCTGGGTGGCGTCAGGCTGCATCGACCATCCTCGGATGGCCTGCTTCAGTTCCCCGCGCTTTCGCTCGGGACAGGCCTTGCCAGACGCAAAAACGGTCGTTTTCGGTGTTACGATTCATTTTGATAGGCACTCTCAGCGTTTCATTCCTGCGTGCTATGAACCTCTACACCGTAGACGCAAAAGCCCGCCTCCTGTTTCAACTCGTTTGCACTTTATTTTGGCCGCGAGTTCATGAGACGCCTACGACAAAAGTCCCAGAATTGGATTTTGAATAGTGTTCCTAGGGCAATATCGAGGACCAATTCCGCCAGTCTCGACTTTTGTCGGGCATGTCTCATGAATAAATGAGTCATTTGCCGATCAGATTTGCGTCAGATTCAGTCGCGCCCGATTAAGCGAAACCAGAGTCGTAGTTGGCCTACTGCGGAGGATTGCTTGTGATTCTTAATGATGCCGCTAGCGCAGCCAATTCTTGTCACAAGCAAGCCCCTGTTTTCGTGATTGAGAAGCGGCTGAAGATGACGTGAAGATGAGATGAGAAATGGATCATTTATTCATGCGCGATCCCTAAGCCGATAAATCCCGTCGCTGCCAAACGATGCCGCCGAGCATTGCCGCGAAGAGGAGGACCCCCACCAGGACCGCCATGTCACTCCACGGCCAGACTTTCTCAACGAATATCTTGTGACCGTTGACGTAGGTGAAGAGCGTGACGGGCTTCATCCAGCCCATGCGGGGCCACCAGTTGGCGATGAGTGAGACGAAGTAGTTGATCACGATAAAACTGACGGCCACGCCCACGGCCATGTGTCGGTGACGAAACATGGCGGCCGAAAGGAGGGCCACGGCACCGATGGTGCTTGCCAGGAGACCGGCGTTGATGGCGGTCTGAAAGAAGCGATAGAGCGGGATCGGTTGACCGAAGTCGTAGAGCCAGGTGGCCGTGACAGTGCCCAGGAACATGACCAGGACTAGGGCATACATACCGACGAGCGTAATCAGCGCCGCACAGAGGTAGACCTGGGTCTTGGTGACGAAGCGACTCAGGATCAACTCCATGGTGCCGCTCTGAGCCTCGCCGGTGAGCCGACCCGTGGGGACCGACACCGCAAAAAACATGTAGGAGAGCAAGACGAGGGGATGGTTATAGCCGATGGCGATGAGGCCGGAGACGTTGCCCACCTGCAGGCTGTCGCCACCCAAAGCCGTCTTGAGGATCGAAGGCATCATGTCAATCATTTTCAGCATGACCTTGACGCGTTCGTTGTCGTGAATGATGCCACAGATGGCGATCTGCATTAGAAAGATGACTAGGGCGAAGGCACACCACATGGGACAGGTCCGCCAGAACCAAAACTTCAGCAAGGGCCAGGGGAATCCAGGGCGTTCGATCTCAATCACGATTCGTCTTCCCCTGATAATACTGCATGAAGGCCTCTTCCAGGGAGGTCTGCGGTGTGGTGATCCGGTCGACATTGTACTGCGCCAGCCACTTGAGGAGAGCATCGGCCCGGCCCTGATAGGCAATCTCCTGCGTGTTGCCATTCTGTTCGACGATGCGCACGCCGGTAAGGTCATCGGGTATGCCCGAGGGTTGAGGACTCTTTTCCACAAACCAAACCTTCAGTCGTCTTTCGCCTCGCTGCACGATCTGCGATATGGGGGCCACTTCCACCAGTCGGCCCTCCCGCAGAATGGCCGCCCGTTCGCAGATGGCCGAAACCTCGCTAAGATCGTGGGAGGACAAGAGGACGGTGGCGCCCACCTTGGTAGCCTCGCGGATCAACTCCAAGACTACCTGACGCATGAGGGGATCCAGTCCACTGGTGGGTTCGTCCAGGACCAGCAAATCGGGTTGATGCTGAAAGGCACTGATCACCCCGATCTTCTGACGATTGCCCTTGGAGAGTGTCTCAACGCGTCGGTCCAGATCGACCTCCAGTCTCTCTGCAAGTGCCTGCTGCGTCGGTCGCAGGTCGAGATCCTGTCCGAGGGCCGCCAATAATGCCAAGGACTGTCGTCCCGTGCGGCCCGGCCAGATGTGAAAATCGCCGGGGAGATAGCCGATGCGACGGTGTTGGGTCGCGCGGCCGGGAACGATCCTCTGCCCCAGGACCTCACACACGCCCTGGGTCGGCCGCAAGAAGCCCATCAGACAGCGGAGGGTGGTCGTCTTGCCCGATCCGTTGGGACCCAAGTATCCGAAGACCTCGCCTCGCTCGATGTGAAAGGTCACGTCCTCGACCGCCTTCACCGAGCCATACCGTTTTGTCAGCCCATCGACCGCCAGTGCCTTCATGATTCCCCATTCCTGTATCGCAGATTGACCTGAGGCGCCCCAGGGCGCAGTATACCGCTCGTCCTGTCGCACGCAAAGCTCAGACGCTTTAACAATCGTACCAACAAAGCCGATCCCTTAGCCAAGCGGTTTGATAGGATTCTCGAAGATATCATTTTGGCCCTGGGCTCAATCAAGAGCCTCTAGCTGGGACCCGAGGGGAACACCTGACATTGACCCCAAGCCTTGTGCCGGATAGGATTCCTGTCCTGCTGGCCAGGGGTTTGTCACGGACCATCGCTAGGCTTTGTGGGAAAACTCCGTCGTCGGCCCGAGAGCGAGCAATTTTTCGTGCCTGGCAAAGACGGCGAAGCAGGCGGTATTGGTTTCATCGTCGATGCAGCCGGATGCGGCCAGGCGAAAAAAGGGCCGCTCGAAGCCAGATCGAGTTTTCCGACACAGCCTGGGATCATTCAGGAGACATTGAGTTGCCCGCGACCAAGCGTTCGAAGTTCTTGATCATCTTTCTGACCGTCTTTGTGCACCTGGTCGGCTTCGGCATCGTGATTCCCGTGCTGCCCCTCTATGCCAAGGAGTTCGGGGCTTCGCCCCTGACCGTGGGGTGGCTTCTGGCCTCCTATTCTATCTTTGAATGTCTCTGTGCGCCACTCCTGGGCCGACTGTCCGACCACATCGGACGCCGTCCCGTCATGATCTTCTGCATGGCCGGTACCATCCTCGGCTTCTTGCTGATGGGCCTGGCGGATATCCTCTGGCTGGTCTTTCTGGGACGCATCATCGATGGCATCACCGGGGGGAACATCTCCACCGCCCAGGCCTACATCGCCGACATCACTGAACCGGAGGAACGGTCCAAGGGCATGGGGATCATCGGCGTCGCCTTTGGTCTCGGTTTTATCTTCGGACCCGCCATCGGGGGGATGCTCAGTCAAATCTCGATGGCGGCCCCGCTGCTCTTCGCCGCAGGAAAGCAATCGCAACGCAGGGGGACAGCCCGTGAGCGAACAAAAACCGCCGGCCGCCGGCACGCCTAAGAAAGGCGTCCTTTTCACCATCTTCTTGACGGTCTTCATCGATCTCATCGGGTTCTCCATCATCTTTCCCCTCTTTCCGGCGATGCTCGAGTACTATCGGGCGAAGGAGGAAACCGGGGGGCTCTTCCACGCCTTGATCGGTTTCCTGAGCTCCTTCAGCGGCACCGAGGAGCCGATCTATCTCATCGTTCTCTTCGGCGGAGTGCTCGGCTCGCTCTACTCGACACTCCAGTTCTTGTGCGCTCCCCTGTGGGGGAGTCTCTCCGATCGGATCGGCAGGCGTCCCGTGCTGCTCGTCACGATCACCGGAATCGCCGTCAGTTACCTGCTCTGGTTCGTGAGTGGGAGCTTCGCGTTGCTCGTGGGCGCCCGTCTCCTCGGCGGCATCGCGAGCGGCAACATCGCGGTCGCGACTGCCGCCGTTGCCGACGCGACCACTCCTCAGAACCGTGCCAAGGGAATGGCGATCGTCGGCATCGCGTTCGGGCTGGGTTTCACCCTCGGTCCGGCCATCGGCGGCGCCTTGAGCCTCGTCGACCTGACCACACTGGCCCCCGGACTGGAGCCGTGGGGCGTCAATCCGTTCTCGGCGGCGGCCGGCGGTGCGCTTCTTCTGAGTATCGTAAACCTCTTCTGGGTGGCACGACGCTTCCCGGAGACGCTCACCAGTGAGAAACGTGGCACGAGCCGAAAATACCGGACCGCTAACCTGACGAAGCTTTTCGGACGCCAGGAGTTTGCCGGCGTACATCGGGCCAACATCGTTTACTTCATTTTCTTTCTGGCCTTCAGCGGCATGGAGTTCACTCTGGTTTTCCTGGCCTTCGAGCGGTTCGCCTACGAACCCGTGGACAACGCCTGGATGTTCGTCTTCGTGGGCCTGCTCATGGCCCTGGTGCAAGGGGGTGTGGTCCGCCGCGTGGTGACTCGCGTCGGCGAGAAGAATCTCGTGCTAGCCGGGCTCGCCCTCCTCCTCCCGGGCTTCGTGGTCACGGGTCTCGCATCGACCCCCGGAATGCTCTATGGGGGACTTGCGTTTCTGGCTGCCGGCGGGGCGATGGCCACCCCCTGCCTCAGCGCTCTGGTCTCCCTTTACACTCCCGCGAACCGTCAGGGAGAGGTCCTGGGGGTCTTCCGCTCACTCGGCGCACTCGCCCGTGCCATAGGGCCCGTTCTCGCCTGTGTCCTCTACTGGCAGTTCGGCTCCGAGTCGCCCTACCTCGCCGGAGCGGTTGTGCTCTTGATCCCCCTCGGAGTCGCCTTCGGGCTGCCACAGCCTCGCGAAGGAAGCGCCGTCAGTTCATCTCCGGATTCCGCGGCATGAGCGCAAAGAAGCGATACACACTATCGAGGCTGTCGAGCGTGGCGCTCCACAGATTCTCCGGAAGCAGCTGAAACGGATGGTCGGCGCTGGCCGGTATCGGGAGCCAGCCTCCGGCTTTCCTTTCGGAATCCAGCTGCCCCTCAGCCCACCCCGAGTAACCGCAAAAGACCCGAAGAATCTCGGCCGTCTTGTTCTTCCCTCCCTCCCCCGAGCGCCCGATGATCTTGGCCAGAAACTCCAGCTCACTCCCGAGGAACGCCCCGGGCACGACGCTCTCAGCATCGGGAGCCAAGTCGCCGCAGTCGTGCAAGAACGTGATCGCGTTCTGCTGCATCGGGCCTCCCGAGAAAGCCACCGCTTCGCTCTCGCAATGCTCCAGAGAGATCGATTCCCAGAGGTCGGCCACCTTGACTTCACCCGGCCGATTGAGAATGAGCCCCAAGGCACCCCCCTTATTATTGTGCTCGGCAATGAGTGACCTCGCCGAGGCGGCTCAATTCGGGCAGACGACCTACTTCACGAGCGCCGCATTGGTCGCAGTCACGCTGATTCTGATCCTGCTGTTTTAAGGAAGTAATCAGTCTTGAGTCCAATCCGACTACCGACTACCGATTAGTGATTACTGATCACTGATTACTGATTACTTCCTTCCGCGCGGCGCGGCGGCTCGCTCAAAGGTGTGCGTGCCCGATCCA
>JADFHU010000064.1 GCA_022567055.1 Planctomycetota bacterium | reverse complement strand
TGAACATCATGGTCGGCTCCCTAAGATTGAAGGATTACGTCGCAGCATCTTTAACACAACATTGGGCAGGGGTTCGCGGCAGAGAAAGCGATATCCCACACCCTGCTGCAGGGATGGCCCTCCAGACAGTAAACCGGCAGCCGGGGTAGTGTACCAGTTTTACGGCCTTCTGCAAATCGATACGATTGACCCATTCCCTCAAGATCACAGCCCTTAGGATCCCCATTTCCGCAGACAGGATTTAGAGTGCCTATCAAAATGAATCGTAGCACCGAAAACGAGCGTTTCTGCGACTGGCAAGGAAGGCGAAGCAGGCCGTCCGAGGACGGTCGATGGAGCCTGACGCCGTCCAGACACAGAATAAGCCGTTTGAATGCAGAGTCATTTTGCGTAGGTGCTCTTAGGCTCTACGTGGCTGGATCGTCGATTGCAGGCCGGAATTGGGATGAAGACAGAGGACTCCCGGTTCTGATCGACTCAATAGGCCAAGCATGTGCGAAGAGTTTCAGAGACAGAGAAGAGGTCCTTCTGTTGAAATCAACGACAATATGGGGTAAAGTCAGTTCTCAGGAGGCGTCGGCACGAAGCCAGTCGGCATTCGGAAACGGCGTAGGAACTCCGCCAACGCCACCATGCGTGGATCGGTCAAGTGGCCAGACCTAAGAACAAGGAGCGGCAAAACGCCTGGTAAAGAACACCGGTGTCTCCAGCCGAATAAAAACAATGACTGGAATACAGGAAACTCCGTAGAAACCCCAAGAGAAATTAGGAGGTCAAACATGCGACCATGGTTAATCCTCCCTGCCATTGTCTCAATGACGCTATCAGCGAGCAGTGCTTTTGGCGCAGGGACAACCATCGAGACCTTCACCTACAAGACATCAGGCGAGAAGCATCTGGAGATTCACGTGCATTATCCTCCGGACTGGACATCGGGTGACAGTCGGCCGGCAATGATCTTCTTCTTCGGGGGCGGATGGACCGGCGGGAGCACAGATCAGTTCATGGATCAGGCCGAGTATTTTGCCAGTCGGGGTATGGTCACAGCGCGAGCCGATTACCGGGTAAAGAGCCGCGACGGGGTCACGCCGGATCAGTGTGTAGAGGATGCACGCAGCGCCGTTCGGTGGTTGAGGAAAAATGCGCAGCAACTGGGTATCGATCCGAAAAAGTTGGTCTCGTCGGGTGGGTCGGCCGGCGGGCACCTGGCGGCGTGTATGATGATTGAGAAGAGCGTTGAGGCTGAGGGGGACGATTTGTCGATTTCGACAGTGCCGCAGGCGATGGTGCTGTTTAATCCAGTGTTGAGCTTCGAGAGTGGACAGATCCTCGGCAGGCTCGGCGATAAAAAGCACCTGGCGAAGAGGATATCTCCTACAGCACATTTGCGTAAAGGATGTCCCCCGGCGCTGATACTGTTCGGGACCGAAGACCGGCTCAAGGTATTCGGCGATAGCTACTGGGAGAAGGCTGAGGGTCTCGGCGTACGTGCGGAAAAGTATATCGCCGAGGGTCAGGGGCACGGGTTCTTCAATCGCTCGCCGTGGAAGGAGCGGACGATGAAGGTAGCGGACGAGTTTCTGATATCGTTGGGATTGCTAGAGGGCCCACCGACAGTGAAGGTCCCGGAGGAAGCGGCCGAGGAAAGGCCGCTTTCAAGAGAAGGATCGAGACAGGGACAGCAGAGAAGCCGTGACCTGAGGGCGCGATGGCTCTCGATGGACACGGACGGGGATGAGAAGATTTCGAAGGAGGAGGCGCGGGGGCAGATCAAGAACAACTTCGCGCAGATCGACACGACCGGGGATGGGTTCATCGACCGTGGAGAGCTGCAGGCACTCGCGCAGCGGCTGGGTCAGAGAAGGGACGGTTCGGCGTCACGCAGAAGATAGTCGCACAGTGTGACCCCGTAGGCATGCAGAAACATTGTTGATTCTTGTTAGGAGGAAGTACCATGAAGTCCATTCACAGAGGTCTCACGCTAGCAGCAATGGTGGGTGTGCTCAGCCTTTCTACCAGCCTCTCCGCCGCGTCGAAGAACAGAGGTCTATTTGGCAATTGGGAGATGATGCTGGATTTCGACAGTTGGCAGATGCCTTCCATGCTGTCATTTACCCGGGACGGCCAAGGCGAACTCACCGGTGAATGGATCAGCCTCTACGGCATCAGCGAACTCAAGGACATCAAACGCGAAGGCAGAGAGATTACCTTTGGGTTGATCACCCTTCTAGGTGATGACGAGTTAAGGAGCCGTTTTAAGGGAAGGCTGAACCAGGGCCAGCTATCTGGACAGCTCTCCAGCGATCGGGGTGAGATTTCGACCGAAGGGAAGAAGATCAAGCGCATGCCCGGCATCTCGGGAGCGTGGAACATGACCTTCACGATTGGCGAGCGTGAAATCAACACGGTTTTGGTGGTTTCGACGAATGAGCAGGGCAAACTTCAGGCTCAGTGGCAGAGCGAATGGGGCGAGCATGAGATTAGCGACGTGCAGTTCAAAAAAGGCAAGCTCACCTTTAACCGCCTGATCAAGTTCGAAGATCGCAGGATCGAATCTACCTTCGAAGGGACACTCAAGGGCCGAAAGCTCACCGGCATGATCAAATCGGAACTGGGCGACGTCGCCGCCGTCGGCAAACAGGTCGGTGGGCCGCTGATTGGCAAGTGGGACTTGACCATGACCTCCGATCAGGGCACGCGAAAGCAGCGGCTGGTAGTCAATCCCGATCTGAGCGGCACATTTGCTGGGTCCAAGATTGGGAAAATCAACTGGGAAGAGGGTCAGGTCGGCTTCGACATGACCCTCGAATCCAATGATCGCGACTACGAGATCGACTTCAAAGGACGACTCGCCCGGGGTACCCTGACCGGCCACCTCACTACATCGTGGGGAACCAGCGAGGTCGTTGGCAAAAAAATCAGACGAAGAGCAAAAAAAACAAGCCAAACGGAAAACTCCGACGCGCTTTCGCAGACTGGGGCCAATCAGACATTCAAACTGCTTTTCGACGGGCTGTCTCTGGAAAACTTCAAGGGGGCACGGAGTGACGAGATCCCAGCAGGTTCTTGGCTCGTTCAAGATGGCCAACTCATTTGCACCCCGCGGCAGAGCCGCCCCGAAGGCGCCCGCGGCAGCATCGTCACCAAAGAGCAGTACGCCGACTTCGACCTGCGATTCGAATACAAGCTTGACACCGACTTCAAGGGCAACGTCAACAGCGGCATCAAGTATTTCGCCTACCCCGGCACGGAGCTTGGTCTGGAATACCAACTCTACGACCACGACAAGGAGATCAAAGGCTCACATGCCGTGGCGGATCTCTACGACCTGTTACCCGCAAAGGCCGGACATGCCAAGCCCAGAGGCCAGTGGAACAAGGTCCGCATCGTGGCCCACGGCAAGCAAGTAGAGCACTGGCTCAACGACGAGAAAGTGCTCGATTTCGAGCGCGGCAGTGAGCAGTTCCGCGCCGCCGTCGCGCAGAGCAAGTTTAAGAACCGCGATCGATTCGGCGAAGCCGAACGGGGACACATACTCCTGCAGGATCACGGCGGAGGCATCGCCTTCAGGAACATTATGATCAAAAGCTCCGACGGTTAATACCCACGCCGAGGCAATGGAAGTGTAAGCGATGAGTCGACTGAACCGCCGATCGTTCTTGAAGTCGTCAATCGCCGGCGTAGGTATCGCGGCGCTGACACCCTATTCAAGAGTCAGAGGCGCCAACAACGACATCCGCGTCGCCGTGGTAGGCTTCAATGGCATGGGCAAGAGCCACATCAACGCCTATCGACGAATTGCGGGCGTCCGCATCGTCGCCCTATGTGACGTGGACACCAGAGTCCTCGACTGGGGCAAGCAGGACTTCGCCAAACGCAATGAAAAAGTCGATACCTACGTCGACTACCGCAAGCTCCTCGAAGACAAGGACATCGACGCCGTCTCCATCGTCACCCCAAATCACTGGCACAGCCTGATGGGCATCTGGGCGTGCCAGGCCGGCAAAGACGCCACCGTCGAAAAACCCGTCTCACACAATATCTTCGAAGGCCGCCAGCTCGCCCAAGCCTCCCGAAAATACCGGCGTATGGTCCAGGGTGACTTCGACCAGCGATCCAGAGAGTCGATGCATGAGGCTGTGCAGTGGATACAGGCCGGTCACCTGGGCCAGATTCGCCTGGCCCGCGGTCGTTGCTATAAGAATCGCCCGAGCCTGGGCCGAGTCAACGGCCCCGGTCCCGTCCCTACGAGTGTCGACTACAATCTCTGGACCGGCCCTGCCCCCCTGCTGCCGCTCAAGCGCAAGAAACTACACTACGACTGGCACTGGGTCTGGGCCACGGGCTGTGGCGAACTCGGCAACAACGGCCCGCACCAGCTCGACGTGTGCCGATGGATTCTCGGTCAGGACGACCTGCCCGCCAGAGTCTTCAGCATCGGAGGCCGATTCGGATACGACGATGACGGCGAGACCGCAAACACACAGTTCATCTACTACGACTACCAACCCGCTCCCATCATCTACGAGGTTCGCGGCCTGCCGCCCAAGAGGGGCGCATCGGGCAAAACGATGGATCTCTTCCAACCCCTCACTCAAAGCGGCGCCAAACTAAAATCGTCCTACCGAGGGTTAGGTGCCAACACGGGCGTCGTCGTCGAATGTGAAGACGGATACGTCGACATGGGCGGACCCACCGCCTATGACTATCACGGCAACGTCGTCAAACAGTTTACCGGCGCGAACATCGGCCCGCAGGCGAACTTCATCAAAGCCGTCAGAAGCCGAAAACGTTCGGACCTGAGAAACGACATCCTGGACGGTCACCTCTCAACGGCACTGTCGCACATGGGCAACATCAGCCACAGAATCGGCAAGAGAACCAACCCGGCCGACATCCTAGACACCATCTCGGCCAACAAGGAAATGGTCGAAGTCTACCAGCGCTTCAAGAGGCACCTCGCCGCAAACGAAGTAGATCTCGAAGAAACACCCGCCACCCTGGGCCCCATGCTGACCATGGACTCGAGTACCGAACGCTTCACCGGCGCATTCAGCACTGAAGCCAACATGCTCCTGGCAAGAAACTATCGCCGACCCTTCGTGGTGCCCAAGTCTATCTAAGGACGCACAAAACAATCAATTACCGATTCTCCATCTCATCTTCACGTCGTCTTTGGCCGTTCCTCAATCGCGAAATCCTCAACGTAGGCACACTACGCCTCCGGTTTCGCTCAATCGATCACGACCCAATCCAACCTAAATCTGAGCGGATAATTCGGCAACCCATTGTCTTGCACGCCCTAAGGGACCGGCAAGAGGTGAATTGAGACTATTCAGGAGATCTTCCATAACGAACCAATGCATGACGCGAATCGGATGGGTGGTCCTGCTGCTGCTGAGCTTTGACGGTTTGGCGGGCAAGTCTCTGACAGCACAGCAAAAACCCAATATCGTTTACATCATGGCGGACGAACCGGGGTATTACAACCAGGTCCACGCCCACGTCATTCCCAAGCAAGGGTCTCATTCCCCCAGACCAAATGACCTTGATAAAGGTCCTTTCCGAAATCAAAACGGCCCTGGGCCTCGGCCGCGGAGATCGGGATCACCGGTGACAAAATCAGATGAAGGACCAAGATATGGACACCCTCCCAGGAGATGTCACACAGATGGCCCAGCCAGCCGCCCTTTGCTCTTCAGAGGTGATTTATGTTAGAGTCAAAACCGCCGATGGGTAGAATGGCTTTTCTCGCGATCATCCTCCAAGTTTTCTCTATGTGCCTGACGTTCGGCGGGCAAGACCCCTTACACCTCAACACGGGTTGGACACTGAAAACCGGTGACAACCTCGATTGGGCCAGACCCGATTTCGATGCCAAGGATTGGCGATCCATTCGGGTGGGTGTGCCCTGGGAAGAGACCGGCTACACAGGCTATGATGGATACGCGTGGTACAGGCTCGCGTTCACGCTGCCGGCAGGCTGGAAACAGCAAGCCCGAGATGGTTTTCTGAGTCTATCGCTGGGTCGTATCGATGACGTCGATGTCACTTTCTTCAATGGAGAGAAGATCGGTGCCACCGGCGCCATGCCACCGTCGTATAACACGGCATATCTCGCCAAGCGCAATTACCGAGTCCCGACTCATCTCGTGAGATGGGGAAAAACAAACGTCATCGCCGTGCGCGTCTATGATGGCGACGGAGAGGTTGGGCTCAATGGAGGGCCAATTGACCTCAAGGTCCCGCAACTGAAAGACTTGATCGAAATAAACTACAAACTCAACCGTGCAAATGGCATCTATTCTTCCCTCGATGGGCTTCCCGTGACCCTAGGCGTCAAGAACCACTCTCACACAGATTATGATTTTGACGTCACCTTCGAACTCCGTAATGACAGAGTGGATTCGCCGCGCGTGCTTGAGAAGATCGATACAAAAGTGCATGTCGAAGGCAAGGGAGAAGCCACCCAGGCAATCAAGTTTGCTCCCCCGCCGCCGGGATTCTACCAAGTGGTTTGTACGCTCAAGGAGGGTCTGAAAGAATCCATGGTATTCGGGTACAAACCGGAGAATATCGAGACCGACCTGACGCGAGAACCCGGTTTTGCAGAGTTCTGGCGGCAGAGAAAGCGGGCCTTGGCAAATGTGGCGCCCGGGTACAGGGTCACCCGGAGCGACAGATCAACCGATAGAGTTGATGTCTATCTCGTTGAAATGCGCAGCTACGGAAACGTTCGGATCAAGGGCTGGTACAGCGTCCCCAGAAAACCTGGGCCTCATCCAGCCATACTCAGTGTACCAGGGTACACGTCAACGATGTGGCCCAATCTAAACAGAACAAACGTCGCCACATTAGCCCTGAACCCACGCGGACATGGCAACAGTAAAGATGACGTTGACCCAAGGGGCGAGGAGTATATGTTCATCGGCTTTGATCCGGGGCATCCCGAAGGGTATATCTATGCCGGCGCCTATATGGATTGCCTGCGCGCGGTTGATTTTCTGGTATCCCGACCGGAAATCGACGAAACTCGGATAGGCGTGGAAGGCGGCAGCCAGGGCGGCGGCCTCTCTTTTGCCACAGCGGCACTTGATCCGCGAATCGCTTTTTGTGCACCCGACATCCCCTGGCTGGGTGATTGGGGTGGCTATCTGGAAACCGCGGACTGGCCGCAAAAGAATTATCCGAAATTATGTGAAACGCGGCCCGATCTTACCTTTGATGGCATTAATCGTTTCTTGAGTTATTTCGATACGATGAATATGGCTGCTTGGATAACGTGTCCGGTGCTCATGTCGGTAGGACTCCAGGATGATGTTTGTCCGCCCCGCACCTCATTCGCAACCTACAACGCGGTGACGTCTCCCAAAGAATATCGTGTTTACCCCTTCGCAGGCCATAGCGTTTGGCGGGAACATGGCAAGCTAAAGGATGCATGGATGTCGAAGATGTTGGGGGTCGAAGCCTCAGGGTTATGATGAGAACTGAAAATCAACAACCATTATCAGATGATCGCTCGCTCTACTGTCAGTCGATCTTAGCTCCAGTTGTTTCAATTCTGTCTGATCCAGAAGTTCCGAATTCAGCATAAAACCGTTCTTGCGGGTAAGGGTTTCGCTGGTATAGAGACAATAGTCGAGCTTTCCGGGTGAGAAAGAACTCCTCAGCCCACCACGCCAGGTGATGATGGATTCCCCCACCAAGTTCGGCAAGAGCCAGTCGTTTAGACCGCTGCTCTTCTGGTTGATCAGTAAATCGACGGGTGTGCGCGACCCCACCAAATTGAAATCACCGATCATGACGATGCTCGGTTTGGTGCTAGGCCCATCGGCGTCGTCGTAGGTCCCCTTGTTTATTTCCTCAATCGCATCCAGAATGACTTTTGCCTGTTCGATTCGCCAGAGATCCTCTCTGCTGCCGATATAGCCCATGGCAGAGAGATGGACACTCATGACGACCATGCTCTTCCCTGCATAATTTAGCAAAGCTGCCGCATAGTGACTGTTGCCGGAGGGTAAGACCTTCAAAGGATGTTTGGATGTAATCACATTGCCACGTACCTTGTGAATATACCGCTGACCGAGGCTGTCCAGAAGTGTCAATCGGTTCATGATTTTGTCAATATCGCTTGACTCCCATTCCTCCTGAAAACAGTAGATATCGCCATCGACCGCGTTCAACAAACGCCCTATCGTCGTCGCGCGATTGGGATCGCAGAGACCTTCGACATAGGTATTAAAGCTCACAATTCTGACATCCGTTCCAGGCAACCGATCGGAGGATCGATGCTTTGGTTTCGGAGAAGACTGTGAAAAGGTGTGCACCACGGGGGCGTCGAGCCGATCAGAGCCGTCAAATTGAATAGACACCGAATCACCGAGACCCACAGCGAACCCGCTCAGGTCAATTTGTACTTCGAACTCATCTTGAGCGTAAGTCGGCCCCACGACATACTTCAGGTGAGGCCAAGGGATTCGCTCTTCGGAATTGTCGTTTAGATAGGCCAGTCGTCTTCTGGTATCCAACCTGAGCTGCTGCTCATTGGGCAATCCGATCAGGATAAACAAGGATCCCTCAGCCTCCGGGCCGTTTTGGAGGTTCAGGACGGTACCTACATCAAAGCGAAGATACAGTGTAGAACCTTGGCTTACGGCAAACACTTGAGTCACATCGAATGCACCCTTGGCATCACCCTTGGGATCGCGTGCCAATACCTTCACATCTTTCCAGTCCTGGAAGTCTCCATCTATTCTAATACCTGCTGCCGGTAGAAGGGCGAGGGGTATCATTGACAGCACAATGAACGATAAAAAATCGTATGGTTTTCCCTTACAGGCAGTTTTCATAGGGACCTCAAATTATGCGGTCAAAGGTGTTTAAGGAATCGGCAATAAATTACTTGGGCAATTGGGCATTCAAAGGTCCAAGTTATTTCTTGCCGGTCCCTTGGTGGTGATCGGCAAGCATATCATGAATCCTGCTCACCAAAAGGTCGATGGCTACGTCATTTCTTCCGCCTCTGGGAATCAGGATGTCAGCATAGCGTTTTGTGGGTTCAACACACTGAAGATACATCGGGCGAACTGTCTCTCGATACTGTGCAATCACGGAGTCTAAGGTCCGCCCCCTTTCGGTCACATCGCGTTCTAGACGACGCGTGAAACAGATATCCAACGGCGTGTCGACAAAGACGCGAATATCCATAAGATCTCGCAGTTGTGCTAAGGAAAAAATAAGAATACCCTCCACAATGATGATTGAGACAGGATCTACCCTCTTTGTTCCACGTAGGCGGCAGTGTGTTCTATAGTCATAGATCGGCTGTGAGATTTTCTCACCGCTTAGTAGTTGCTGCATTTGCACGACGAGGAGACCGTGATCAAAGGCATCGGGATGATCAAAATTTATTCCTCCCCTGTCGGGGCCAGGAATATCGGATAGATCCTTGTAGTATGAGTCTTCCTGGATGACGACCGCCTTATCCGCTCCCAGGTGATCAACAATCCTCTCGGCCACCAGCGTTTTACCTGAACCGGAAGCGCCGGCAATGCCAATGACGATGCCCTGCCTCATATCAGTAGCCCTACCACGCATGCGGTCATGAAGGCGGCCAACGTCCCCCCCAGCATGGATCGAAAACTAAGCTGAGCGATATCGTCACGTCGTGAGGGGACCAGCGCCCCTATCCCCCCGATTTGGATAGCGATGGAGCCGAAATTCGCGAACCCGCATACAGCGTAAGTGGCAATGACAAATGAACGGGGCGCCAGTTGCTCACGCAGCTCGACCAAATCCATGTAGGCAACAAATTCATTGAGCACCATCTTTTCTCCCAGGATCTGTCCTACGAGCAGGGCATCTCTACCTGGGATGCCCATTAACCAGGCAAGAGGGCAGAACAGCCATCCCAAGATCCCTTCAAAGGTCAACGGAGAAGTGGCCCGCAGCTCACTCGCCACCTCCTGGCCCTGAATCACGGCAACAGCCCAGTACTGCCCCCATTCCAATCCCCAGTTGATCAGAGCGACGAGGCTCACGAAGGCCAAGACCATGGCCCCCACATTAAGGGCCAGTTTGAGACCGTCGCTGGCGCCGTGACAGGCGGCATCCACTACGTTACGTCCTTGACGGGGTACCTGCACGCGGACCTCTCCCCGGGTAGGAGAACTCTCTAGTTCCGGTACCATGATTTTGGCAATCACCAAGGATGCCGGCGCCGACATGATCGAGGCCGCCAACAGATGTCCGGCGTCAATCCCCAGACCAATGTAGGCCGCCATGACACTACCGGAGATGGTCGCCATGCCGCCGGTGAGCATGGCGGTCAGCTCCGACCGGGTCATGGACGGTAGATAGGGACGTATGACCAGAGGCGCTTCGGTGTGTCCCACGAAGATATTGGCAGCGGCGGCGAGCGATTCGGCGCCGGACACGTCCATCAATCGCACCATGGACCAAGCCGTGGCCTTGATGAACACCTGGATAACACCCCAATGAAACAGCACCGCTGAGAGCGAGGCGAAGAAAACGATCAGGCCTAATACAGAAAAGGCAAAGAAGTGCTCTTGATACCCTTCACCAAAGACAAACACGGAACCTTGCTTACCACAATCCAAGACCCCATTGACAAAATGTTGGGCAGCGATGAAGATCCCTTTGCCCAAGGCAGTCTTAAGGATGACGATCGCAAAGAGTAACTGAACGATGACGCCAGTGGCGATGAGCCGCCAATTCATGCGACGGCGGTTCTCGGAGAGTAGCCAGGCCAGCAGTAACATCACCATCAAGCCCAGCAGACAGATGAGCCTATGCCCTATCGTTGTCGTCCCCATCCAGTCACTCCTTGACGGCGATGTTACGCGTACTGGCTAGCGACAACATACTATTTTGAGCTGCCCGGTTTGAAAAGCCTTTTCCTGTGGGCCAATCACCGGAGAGGCAGCTTAGGGATCGTAACAAACAGCACCCCATAGTGGTGACAGTTCACAGATACAGTTTCTTCAGACTCCCCGTAATGTACTCAAAGGCCTCCTCGACATCATCGAGAATCCTAAAGAGTTCCAAGTCCATGGACCTGACCACCCCGTATTCCTGTAAGGCCTTGAAGTTTACGACCTCGTTCCAGAACTCTTGATTGAAGAGGACAACGGGAACCGGCTTCTTGATTTTCTTGGTTTGCAGCAGAGTCAGCACTTCGAAGACCTCGTCCATCGTCCCGAAGCCACCCGGGAAACCGATCAAGGCCTTCGCATAGTAGAGAAACCAGAATTTTCGTACGAAGAAGTAGTGAAAATTGAAACCAAGCCCCGATGACACCCAAGGATTAATGGGCTGTTCAAGGGGCAAGGTGATATTAAAGCCAATGGACTTTCCCCCTCCCAGCTCAGCACCTCTATTGGCCGCCTCCATCATGCCCGGCCCGCCCCCGGAACAGACATGAAATCGCCGGGCCGGATCCTCTATCTGTTGTGACCAGACAGTGAGCCGCCTGGCAAGCTCGACACAGTCTTCATGCGCCTTGCTCACCGTCATCGCCTTTTCAAGCACAACCGCTCCATCCAGCGTCTGTTTCTGAAGCGTCTGCGTATCCACCGAGGCGGCTGACCCAAAAAACACAATGGTATTGGAAATGCCATGTTTCGCTAGTCGCTCTTCCGGTTCGATGAATTCAGCCAACACACGCAGAGGCCTAGCAGACTGACCGTGCAGAAACTCATGGTTATCGTATGCTCTCGGTATCTCATTCGTATTTGCCATAATGCGTGTTCAGTCCCGGTAGGCATCAAACTGACTGCAAACGAACAGGACGAACTCTCGGCCCAATTCCGTCACCTCCAGCCCCTGCGTTCGCACCTCAACAAGTCCGTCTCGACACATCTCGCCCAGCAACTCGATTTCCAGGGAAAAATACTCGTGGAAATTGATCTGATACTTCGACTCGATATCCGCAAAGGAAACCTTAGAGAAGTTGCGAATCTTTTGGATGACCTCGCGGCGGATCTGATCGTCCCGGCTCAAGACCGTCCCTCTGAACACGGGGAACTCACCTGTCTCAATACGGTCGGCATAGGCCTTGGTACCATACACGTTTTGATAGTAGGCATCGGCCAGCGTGGACGTGCTGTGCGGTCCCACACCCAAGACGTTTGTGTAGTCGCCCGTGGTCACGCCCAGGGCATTCCACTTCATCTTGTTCTCGCTCAGGGCTCGCGCCACCCCATCGCCCGGCTTGGCGAAGTGATCGTAGCCGGTCCGAACATAGCCATGCGCCGAAAGGGCCTTGTAGGCCTCCCGGAAGATCGCCTTCTTCTCTGCATGGTCGGGCAGCCGGGTCGGCCTGCCCTGTTTGCCATCCACCATCAGCGTCTGATGACGAGCGGTCTCCGGAGCGTAGTGCAAATGGTTCAAACAGATGCGGTCCGGCGCCATTTCGGCGATGACGTCAAAGGTCTTGCGAATGCTCTCCGGCGTCTGATGGGGGAGACCGCAGAGCACATCGAAATTGACACCGTGGGCAAAAAGCCCCCTCACGTCAGGTGCGAGCAGCGGATCGATGAGCTCCCGGGGTTGCACGCGATTGATGGCCTCCTGCACCCTGGGTTCAAATTCCTGGACCCCCAAGGAGATACGATTGATGCCCTTGCCGTGATAATAGCGGAGCCGCTCCACATCCGTAAAACGCGGATCGATCTCGATGGCAAACTCCCGCAGCGAAGCGATGTCGACCAACGCGTCAATCTTGGCCACCAGGGCGTCAAACTCCGGCTCTCTCAGCATCGTCGGCGACCCCCCGCCCAGGTGCACCTCGGCAAAGGAAGGCTCGATGCCGTTCTCCTCAAAAAACCGGCGATAGAGGTCGATCTCCCGATAGAGCAGCGGGAGATAGGCCTCTAAGCGGCCGTAGTCACCTGTGATCTCTGTATGACAGGTACAGAAGTAACAGAGTTTCTCACAGAACGGCAGGTGCACATAGAGCATCGAGGGCGCCGGAGCGTCCCTCATCTTCAATAGCTCGGCAGCCGCATCCACCCCGGAAAAATCAGAGGACCAGAAGCTCTTGTGCGGGTACTCGATGTACATGAAGGCCTGGTCCGAATACTTCTCCGCCGTCTGGTGGATGTCCTGCGTCAGTGTATCCGTCTCGTCTTTCAACATGCCGTTTTCCCTTGAAACCCAAGTACGCGCACTTTGGCCCCGCGCGGAACCTGTGCCGTCACAGGGATTGATCGGCAAATCTCCTGCTAGACCTTTAGATTATCAGACGCTCCCGGGCCGGAGGCCCGGTGGTCAGTGGGTCGGGGGGTCAGTGAGTCAGTCACCACAGGTCTGTGTTGCGCTAGGCAGTTTCTTCAGGCCAGACCGACCGCAGGCCTAAAGACCT
>JADFHU010000666.1 GCA_022567055.1 Planctomycetota bacterium | reverse complement strand
CGACGGACTTCCAGGCGACTCGGTTCAACGAATATACTGCGAGCTTCTCCCCCGACGGACTCTGGCTGGCCTACGCATCAGACGAGTCCGAACAAGGTCAAGTCTTCGTCCGTTCATTTCCTGACGGAGGCGGAAAAAAGCAGATCTCGATTGAAGGCCTTGGCTCTAGCTGGCCTACCTGGTCCCAAACTAATCAGGAGTTGATCTTTACCACCAGCGAAATAGCCGGCTCAAGGGAAGGCCAGATCTTCACGGTAAAGTACCGCGTAAACGAAGGGGTATTCATTCCTGAACGACCCGTCCGCTGGGAAGGCGGAATCGCCTTCTACGAGGGTTACAATACGTATTACGACCTTCATCCTGACGGCGAAAGACTCCTGGTGAGAAAACTCGTTGAAGAAGAAGATACGGAGCAGACCTTCGATCACGTCGTCCTGTTCGAGAATTTCTTCGACTATGTGCGTGAGCAACTATCCACCAGTGAGAACTGAGCCTAGACCAGACCATCGCACATTACCGAATCACCTCGAAGCTCGGCACGGGCGCTGAAGGCAGGCAGAGACGGCCAAGAGATCCCATGGAGTGTTGAAAATCGGACGCCCGCGGTGCATGATGGCGCAGGCCAAAACGAAAGGGGTTCGACATGCCGGAAGAAGAGAGCCTAGGGCAAAAGTGGATCAGGGAGAGGGAGGAACGACTCAAGCGCCACGAGGAGAGGATCCGGAGGGAACGCAACAAGAGGCGGCTCGCCCAGGAGAAGAGGGAGTAGCCCGAGAGCGGGTGGACAGGCTGCCGAAACCGCGTAGCAACAGCAAGAGGGCCGAGGGGGCGGAAACAACGGAAGGGGATTCGATTTCCGAAGGACTCAAGACGCTGTCACAAACCTGAGTTCATTTGGCTTGCCTGCGAGCTATGAGGTTCAGGAGTGATGCGCCAGCGCCGTCTCACTGGAGCCAGATATTCGGCAATTTCTCATTTCGATCTAGAATCACCAGCTAATGTCAATTTTGATATCTTCCTCGCAGGGTTGGATGGATATCTTTAAGGTGATATCCTTCTCGCGGTGCTCATCAAACTCTTCGTAGGTGTCACGACCATATAAATGCTGAAATAGCGTGACAGGCACCTCTAGCTTTCCACTCTCCGTTTGAATCGCATGGGCAATTACTTGGTCCAGTGGGTCTGTGGGGATAGCGGCAATCGATTGTTCGTATGAATCGTTTCCGCCCACGTCATCCCAGGAATGTGCGAAGTAGTCCAGGCGTACTGTTCCATCGTCGTGGAAATCGAGCTTGCAGTGTTTGGTGTCACCGCTGTCATAATCGATGTCATCTTTCTTGCTCCCCTCTTTTAAGGCCTCAATGATTCTGCCTTTTGTCATAATGGGTCCCACCTTATATATTGCCGAACTATGTTTGCATGGTTTCTCTCTAAGGACCTCGACCTTACAGGAAACGATACCGAGCCGGAGGGATGGTATCAATAAGAATCCCCTACGACCAGGTGAGTGGACCTTTTGGCGAGCCGCAGGGGACTGAAGATCAGATTCGTTCAAGGAAGAAAACGGCCCCCGGGTGCCGGAGGTAGACTTATGCAATCGTTGAGGATGCACCGTGGGGGCCGTATCTGCAAAGAGGAACTGCAACGATGGCCTATCTCATTTGGTAAACCTCCTCATCCTTGCTGTCCTCAGTCCAGATCCGGATATGCCTCGGATCTCAATTACCTATCTTATCAGATGATCCATTTTTATCAAGGGGAAATCCTCTCCCTCAGACGCCCGCAGACGCGATCTAAGCGACGAACGCGGAGCCCCCTGACCCCTCCCCGCAGGGTACGCCATCGGGGACGGGAGGGAGCTTCGCTCAAGCCCGGGGCCGGCTAGGGTGAGAAGATATGAGCGATTCCTTGAGACCACGGACTGGGAGATGTGTCCGGATTTGCCGGAGTGAGAGGGGGCTCCCTATCCCGCTAGATGGCGGAGTTACGAACCAACAAACCACTCCCGATATCTCTCAAGATTGAATGCCCAAACCCGGTCCGCGGAACACTCCTCACGCGAGAATGAACCGCAAACACCTATGGTGGCTTCCCCCTCGACGTTCACAATTATCGTTGTACCGTTCCAAGGTCCGCTGTATAGCGTCATCGCTTTATGTTGCGGATGGCACGTGACAGGTTCTCCGAAACTGGCAGCAATGATCTCCAGAATCTCCTCCATGCGCATCTCGCGATCGATACTTCCACCCGGCAAGTCGGCTTGAAGGTCAAGAACGACGTGGGCAGTGACCTCACGAATGTACACTCGGTTAATGGATTTGTCGATGTCCCGATTCGTAATGAAAGTGTCGGCAAAAATGATTTGCGTGTCACTAAACCAGTGGACTGCGGCGATGCGCGTCACGCCGGGATTAACAAGGCCCCGATGTCGCTCGTTGACCGTTGTGACGAGCATGGCCCGGTCGATTTCGAGGAGATCCATGATCTTCTGGCACAGTGGAGAAATAGTGACTTCGATCATTTTGTCCTCAGGGGCCACAAGCCATCTAGCACACTGGCTGATGGGGGGCTGGTAGGCCGTCATCTTCTAGCCACTTGGTTTTTCCTTTATCTTACTCTACGGCTTGCACACCGAGCAAGCCCCATACCGCCGCTTGGCCCTCAGTCAGCGGCATGGGAATCTTGCTCATACTTTTTTTCGCCATCGTGGAAGGTCAGAATTGGGTCCTTAGATCCTTCTTTTATAACTCTGACGTTTTCCGCATCATCTTTGCGAAACGTTGCATAGTTAATGGCTTCTTTCTCTGTTTCAAACTCTACACACCTCATGAGATTAAGTGTATAGCTGTGAAAGATTTCCACTCGATATGGCTTAACATTCATTTTTTACTCCCTCGAACGCTTCCGTTCACCGGGCCGCGGCGAACGACGTTGATTTCAGAACCCGCGCTGCCCGCGGCTCCGTGTGCAACGGATTGTTATGCCTTCTTCGCGTTTATTCATGAGTCGGACTTCCAGTATTCTGGAACGCCAAGCCAAAATCCGGGCACGAAACACGGTGAATAATCAGACCGAGCCTTCATTCCTTCGGCAACATACGTGCGGGCCAATTGGTTACATCTGGTGACGAAACTGCTCGTGTCAGATTCAAGGGTCGGTGCGACAGCACCAGAGTCAGAGACATCAAACGAATCTGTTTCGCACATTTCGCTAAGAAAAGGTGTCAGGCCTTTGATTTAGGGAAAAGGGGTCAGGCTTTTTATTTAGGTATTGACAGTTTTTCGGACTCGTCCTAATGTGTAGTAGCCAGTATGTGATCTGACGATTAGGCGCAAAAAAAAGGCCCAGCCCGTTTTTCAGTCCTTTTTTAAAGAGGCTATTCATTCTCATCCTGTCCATGATTCTAGTCTCGCAATGCTCTTACTATGACATCAACTGCAACTCCCGATATCTGAAGTCATCAGACGTCATCAAAAAACCAACCGGAGCAGGAGGGATTCGAACCCCCGGTACCTTTCGGTACAATGGTTTTCAAGACCATCGCATTAAGCCGCTCTGCCACTGCTCCAATGTCCCATCGTCAGCGTGAAACG
>JADFHU010000665.1 GCA_022567055.1 Planctomycetota bacterium | reverse complement strand
AGTCTAGAGAGTATTCAAGGGGACACTGGATCGGCCGGTGTCCCCTTTTTGTCTATAATGATGACCGTGACGACACGTTGGCTCGGGTACTATGAGAACCTATTCTTGGGGTGGCTTGCTACGCTGGACGAAAAAAACATCTCGAATCGTAAGTTTTTCTCTAGTTTTATTGGTTTTTTTGCGCTAAGCCTTCTCCTCCGGCTGTCGATCATCGCACTCCTGACCCATCCTCCCAAGACCCTCTCGGTAGCCAAATCTTTGACATAGCAGCCTCTTTTGGGTAGTGTTGGGGGCATGCCAAAACACGCTGCGCTACGACTGGCGTCTGCTTGGCGCGGATTGCCTCTACTGGCCCTTTTGGGCGTGTCCTGTGCGTTTGCGTCCCAAGTGCCCGCAGAGTCCTTTGCTGCATTCTTACGGAGGAGTCGCGCGTCACATTGGGCCTTCAAGCCCGTCGAGAAACCCGTGCCACCGGAAGTGTCTGGCGCCGACTGGATCGCGACGCCGATCGACGCCTTCATTTTGTCGCGTTTGGATCGGGCCGGGCTGACCCCATCGCCACCGGCGGACCGCCGGACGCTCATCCGTCGACTCAGCTTTGACCTGAGGGGCCTGCCCCCGACGCCGCAAGAAGTACGGGCCTTCGTCGCGGACACGCGGCCCGACGCCTACGAGTGCCTGATAGAGCAATTCCTGGCCTCTGGCCAGTATGGTGAGCGCTGGGGGCGGCACTGGCTCGATGTGGCCCGCTATGCGGACACCAAGGGCTATGTCTTCGAGGAGAGTCGACGGTTTCCCTACGCCTATACCTATCGCGATTACGTGATTCGCGCCTTTAACGAGGATCTGCCCTACGACCGGTTCATACTCGAACAGCTCGCGGCCGATCGGCTCGACCTTGGGGAGGACAAGCGCCCTCTAGCGGCCTTGGGGTTTCTCACCCTGGGTCGTCGTTTTCTAAACAGGCAGGATGACATCATCGACGATCGTATCGATGTCGTGTCACGCGGGCTGCTCGGGCTGACCGTCAGTTGTGCTCGCTGTCACGACCACAAATTCGATCCCATCCCGGCGAGCGACTACTATGCCTTCTATGGTATGTTCCGCAGTACGCATACGCCCGATACCCTACCGCTGATTTCGGTGCCGAACACCGCTGATCCCCAGTACCAAGCCTTCCTAATGATCATGGCCGAGAAAGAGAAGGACCTGCGGGACTACGAGCGCGAGGTTCATCGGGCCCTTCTCATCGAGACACGGGAAAAACTGGGCGCCTATCTCGTCGCGGCTCAGGATGCCTTGGACCTGGACGACGAAACCGCCTTCAAGACGCTTGCCAAGGAACGCGACATCCGGCACCCGGTGCTGCGGCTCTGGGTGGACTTCTTGAAGCGGCAATGGCAGGAGCCCGACGCGATTTTCAAACCCTTTGCCTGGTTTCGCGCAGTTGCGAGCGATGCCTTCGCCCAGCAGGCCTCGGACATACTCCAACGGATTCGCGGCGACGAGTCGATCAATGGCTACGTTCGCGCCGCCTTCGATCAGGCCTCGCCCGCATCGATGCGGAAGGTGATGGAGTGTTACACCACCGTGCTGGAGAACGCAGACGGCCAATGGCGAACTCGATTGGATGCCCTGTTTGAGGATGAGCCGGGAAACACCTCGGGCCATGACGATGAAGCGGCAGATGCCTTACGACAACTCGCCTTCGGTCCCCAGTCACCCGCCCACATCCGGGCGAACATGGCCTATCGCATCAGCGACACACCCCAACAGCAAAAGGTCCGTGCCAAACGGAGGGCCAGGGACAAGCACGAGGCGACCCATCCGGGCCGCCCCGACCGAGCCATGGTCCTCAACGACTCGGATCGACTCTACGATCCCTATGTCTTCCTCCGGGGAAAGGCGGACAATCGCGGCGCGGCAGTCTCACGGCGATTTCTGCAGGTGCTCAGTGCGGGTGAGCCGATGGTCTTCGCCGACGGCAGTGGCCGCCTGGACCTGGCTCGGGCCATTACCGATCCCAACAACCCCTTGACCGCCCGGGTCTTTGTCAACCGTGTCTGGCTCCACCACTTCGGCCGGCCGCTGGTGGACACACCCAGCGATTTCGGCCTGCAAAGCGATCCCCCGACCCACCCCGAACTTCTCGACTTCCTGGCCGCGGCCTTCGTTGAGAGGAACTGGTCGGTCAAGGCATTGCACCGCATGATCGTGCGATCGAATACCTACCGCCAGAGGAGCGACCCACACGCCCAGGGCCGGGCCAAGGACATCGAGAACCGACTCCTCTGGCGACAGAACAGAAGACGTCTCGACTTTGAGTCGATGCGCGACGCGCTGCTGACCGCCTCGGGCGAACTCGATCTCCATCAGGGCGGTCCGGGAGAGTCGCTGACCGAAGCGCCCGTGACCAAGCGCCGTGCCGTCTATGGCTTGGTCGAGCGACAGAACATGGCCGGCTTCATCAAGAGCTTTGACTTTGCCTCGCCCGATACCCACAGTCCCAAGCGCTTCCACACCATCGTCCCCCAGCAGTCCCTGTTTCTCATGAACAGCCCCTTCGTCCTGAGTCGGGCCCGCGCCCTGGCACGACGAGCCTGCGACGACCATGAAGGGATGGAGACGCGTGTCGCGCGCCTCTATGACCTCTGCTATCAACGAAGGCCGCAGGCCGACGAGTTGGCCCAGGTCACGGCCTTTCTGTCGCGTCGTGATTTCGGCTCGGGCCCGAGTGCTGAGCCTGTGGCATGGCACTACGGCTATGGACATGTCAGTCCTCAGACGGATCGGACCGCTTCCTTCACGCCGCTGGAGGTCTTTCGCAAGGATCGCTGGCAGCCGCGGCAGGCCTTTCCCCATGAAGAACTCGGACACCTCTCTATCCACGCGGGGGGAGGCCACCCGGGACGCGATCCCAACCATGCGACCATTCACCGCTGGGTCGCGCCGCGTGAGGGACGCGTGTCGATCTCGGGGTGGTTGACGCATCCGGCCGACGAAGGAGATGGGGTCATCGGCACCATCGTTTCGAGCCGAATGGGGCTGCTTGCCGACCACGCCGTCTTCAACGGGAGCCAAGAGTTCAGGCTAGCCAACGTTGCGGTCCAGGCCGGCGACACGATTGATCTTGTGGTCTCTCCCGGTCCCAGCGATAGCTATGACGGCTATCGGGTAACATTGCAGATCACCATGGATCACTCGCCACTGGCCCCAGAACAGGACGCCCGTACCCGCTGGGAAGCCAAAACCGATTTCGTCAGGCCCCGTGCCGCGCCGCCCGAACCTCTATCACCTTGGGGCCAGTTCGCGCAGGTCCTTTTGATCTCCAACGAATTCATGTACATAGACTGATATTGATTAGGATGAGCCCTATGAGCCACTCTCCATGGGATACCTGTAACTTCGCCCTGAATCGGCGAGACTTTCTTCAGCGCAGCGCCCTGGGGTTTGGCGCCATGGGTCTGGCGAGTCTCCTGGGCGATGCCTCGACCGTTTCCGCCGGTCAAGCCGCTTCGACCGACCTATCGCCCCTGGCGCCCAAACATCCGCACTATCCCGCCAAGGCCAAACGGGTCATCCACATCTTCCT
>JADFHU010000664.1 GCA_022567055.1 Planctomycetota bacterium | reverse complement strand
CTCCCTTCTACTAAGAAAAAGGGCCGCTCGTCTTCGACCCTGAGGCCCCATTCGGCCCGAGCCCATGGCCCAGGGCAGACCCGAAGGGAAGCCAGATCGGGTTTTCGAACAGAGCCTAGATTCAACTTGCTGAGTGCAAGTTTAGCATCGGAGTGATGGCGAATCAATGAGTAAGCCGGGACCGCCACACGCACTCCTTGCGGCTGCGGGAATGCCGCCGCCGCTGCCGTTGAGGCCTGTGCTTATTTGGGGGGATTTCAACAAAGTGTTGAATTTTGTCCTTGAGTTACATAAAATAATAGATACGGATTGAAAAACCTCGATGCCGTGAGGGTGTTGAGAGAGATCGCCTGCAGTTTTGGCTGCAAATGAGTCTGGTCGGAGGTGTGCTACTGACAAATCCAGCCAACACGCGCATTTCCAAGATCAGAAACACACACGTTTAGAATGTTTTGTTAATCCTTAAGGAGGATTATCATGTGTAGAAAACTGGTTTCGTTCACTTCTTTGGTCTTGGTGCTCGGTTTTATTGTGACGAGCGGAGCCCACCCGAACCCCGTTGGCTGGTGGAAGTTGGATGGTGATTTGCTTGACTCATCCGGTAATGACCGTAATGGCACACTCAATGGAAGCCCAACGTTTGTGCCCGGAGTTTATAGCGAAGCGCTGGAGTTTCACGGCAACCCTGATCGTGTGGTCATGGAAGGCTACCAGGGCGTTGTGGGCGATGGGACTGACACACCGGCTTGGAGCGTCGCTGCGTGGGTCAGGACCACTGGCAACGGTGAGATTGTGGGCTGGGGCAGCACCGGCGGCGGTAATAGAATGGAATTCCGAATCAACAATGGCAGGACACGTGCGGAAGGCGGCGGAGGCAATACCCAGGGTAACACCACGATGAACGACGGCCAATGGCACCATATCGCGATGACGGTAGCGCCGAACTCCACGTACAATAACGGCGTGAACTTGTACTTAGATGGCGTGCTCGACACCAGGACGAATACTGACCCTGATCCATACCATCCGGTCGCCAACTTCGATGTGAGATTCGGTCAGCGCTACAATAACACGGATAGATGGTACACAGGCCTGATTGACGATCTCCGCATCTACGATAAAGAACTGACACTGGGAGAGGTTCAGGAGGCGATGGCAGGTATTGGACCCATTCCACCTACTGTGGCCTCCAAACCCAGTCCGGCGGACAAGGACCCAGATTTGCCCTATTATGTGAATGAACTGAGTTGGACACCCGGTGACTTTGCGAAAACACACACTGTTTACTACAGCACCCGTTTCGACGACGTCAACGACGCAGCCACTAGCGCACTGATTGCCGAAGGCATTACTGAAACGACTTTGCAGGTTCCGGCGACCGAGTTGGAGACGACCTACTACTGGCGTGTGGATGAGGTCAATGGCGCACCGGACTTTACCGTCCACGCGGGTGATGTCTGGAACTTCACCACCGAGGCGGTGGCCAACCTCGTCACCAATGTCACAGCCACGGCCGACAGTCAGTTCAACGATGGCACGGGACCCGCGAATACGGTCAATGGGTCCGGTCTGACCGATGGTCTGCATGGCATCGCAGAGACAGACATGTGGCTCAGTACCGGCCTCCCGGCCACGATTCAGTTTGATTTCGATCAGAGCTATTCCTTGCACGAGATGCACATCTGGAACCAGAACCAATCGATCGAGGGCCTGTTGGGTTTCGGCGCCAAGGATGTGACCCTCGAGGTTTCAACGAATGGCACGGACTTCACCGCCGTCGACAGTGTCGGACCCTTGAACCAGGGTCCCGGTACACGCGGCTACGCAGCCAACACTACCATTGCCCTCAAGGGCGTACAGGCCAAGGCCGTGCGAATGACCATCACGAGCGGCCAGGGTTTCATCGGGAAGGTGGGACTCAGCGAGGTCCAGTTCACCTCTATCCCGGCCTTCCCGCGGGAATTCTCACCCGCCGATGGCGGGGAGGCGGAGACCCTGGATCTGACCCTGAGCTGGCGGGCCGGCCGCCACGCCGCAGAACATCGTGTGCTGGTCGGAGACCAGGCCTCGGTGGAGGATGGCAGCGCCGAGACCGTGACCACCACCGAGAAGAGTCTGGCCGTGGATCTGGAGTATGGACAGGTTAAATCCTGGCAGGTCATCGACATCGCTGCCGACGGGACCCAGTATCCGAGCAGTGTCATGTCTTTCTTCACCCCGGCTCGGACGGCCATCGATGATATGGAGGGTTACAAGGACGAGGAAAACCTCGAAATCTGGGCCACCTGGATGGACGGTTTCGATGATCCTGCCAATAACGGTTCCGTCGTCGGTAATGGCGACACAGGGTCGCCGGAAAGGGATGAAGTCTATGAAGGTCGGCAGTCACTGCCCATGGAGTACGACCTGAGGTCGGCATCCGTCGCCGAGGCCACTCAGACGTTTGGTCCGGCCCTGGATCTGAAAGTGGGTGCTCCGGATAACCTGGGAATCTACTTCCAGGGTGATCCCAATAACGGCGCTGCCTCTGTCTACATGACGGTCACCGACAGCGCAGGCAAGAGCCTCAAGGTCTCGCATCCGGATCTGGCTGCGACGCTGTTGACCGACTGGACCCTGCTGAGCGTTGCCATCGGCGACCTGAGTGGCGTGAATGTGTCCAGGATCCGATCGATCACCATCGGTGTCGAGGGTGCGGGCGCGACCGGTAAGATCTTCGTGGACTACCTCCATGTCGGCAGGCCCTACCAAGCGGCCGCACCGGTCGAGGCCAGCTCGGAGGGTCTGATCGTGCACTATGAATTCGAAGGGGATGGGTCCGACAGTGCCGGTGGGAATCACGGTACGCTATTCGGCAACGCCACGATCACGCCGGACGGCAAGATCGGGCAGGGCCTCAACCTCGCTATCATTCCCGACGTCAATGACGTCAACGTGCCAGGCTACGTGGCCATCGACAACTTCTTCTACGAGGGATCGGGTATGCCGGAAGTCACGGTGGCGACTTGGGTCCGCATCAGCGGCGAAAATGACCAAGTGCTCGTCTCCTTCGATCGCAACGAGTACTGGCGTCTGGAGATCAACGGCAATGGTGGCGGTCCGGGCCAGGTCGGTTGGGATGTGATGACCAGTGCGGGCCAGGTGGATTACGGCAGCGTCGACCGTGTGGATGACGGCGAGTGGCACCACATTGCCGGTGTGTTCGACAACGGTGCCGTGCGGCTCTACATCGACGGTGCGCCTCAACCGGGAACCCGAGGCGGCGACACCTTTGGTAGGGGAAATGTCCGCTACGGTTACATCGGCACCGGTTCGGAGTCGACGGCGTTCAACCTCGATCCCAGAACCCCGGCCAGTCATGTCATCGGTGACATGGACGACGTGCGCATCTACCATCGCGCCCTGTCGCCCGGAGAGATCGCATGGTTGGCGGCCCAGTAGTTGGACCGCACTGAGCTGCACGCGTAGCACGGGCTTGTCGCCCAGCATGGGAATGATGACCATGTTGCCGATCAGAAAGACCAACAAAAAGAAACGGAACTGCCATTTCCAGGTGACTCCTCGCCAATCGTCTGGGGGGGACAAGATCTTCCTCCGAACTGC
>JADFHU010000663.1 GCA_022567055.1 Planctomycetota bacterium | reverse complement strand
TGTGACCCGGACACGTCCGCCGACACAGAGGATCTCTTCAGTGTTCCACTGTCCGTTGAGTTTCAAGTGGCCGGTCTTCGCGGCTACAACTCCATAGACAGAGCCAAAGACCTCGTAATCCTTCAGCTTCCGGTAGTACTGTGGGTCTTGTACCTGAATCTCCATACCCACAAATGCAGGATCACCTTCCAGAGGTGCCCGGATGGCAACGCCATTGTTACTCTCCTTGGGCAGCTTTATGTCAAAGCGCAGGATGAAGTCGGCGTATTCCTGGGTCGACATCAACTTAAGGCCGAGCAGCTCTTTCTTGCTTCTGGCCGCGCCTGCACGGATGAAAACCAGCGAACCGTGTTCGGCCGCCCAGTGTTCGGTCGCCCCTTGCCAGCCATTCAAGGTCTCACCATCAAACAGAGGGACAAACCCTTGCTCCAGTTGCGTAGACCCAAGCGCCCTGACATGCTGAACCTTCGAGGTGTTGACCGACGCGACGATCGGCCCGAGGAAGGGCTGTAAAACGTCATAGTGGCTGGCCCCTTCCTCGCGCGGCAAGCTTCTGCCCCGTTCGCCCCCGCGGACGACGACCAGGTCTAGTGACGGGATAACCACAATCAGACTGTCATACAGTCCCCACGCCCAATAGGCATCCCGGGGAACATCAGCCACGGCACCGTCCCCGTTGTTCCACCAGAGCAGGCTGTAGTGCTCCGAGGCGTTGCCGTGCGTATCCGACCACTCCGGCCGGCCGATGACCGATTTCATGGGCCGACTGACCAACGCCACAAACGCCTGGGGAAGGATCTGGTCGTTCTGCCACCGCCCGTTGTTTAAATAGAGATACCCGAGGCGCGCCAGTGCCTCCACGTTGGCATGAATGCCTGCCCCAAACTCACGCCGGGGAATCCCATCGATCTCGTGCTCTCTATACTGGTTCTTCCGCCAGCGCAGGTCATCGCGGGTGATGCCCAGCGGCGTAAAGACGCGATCGAACATGAGATCTTCCAGATCCTGCCGGTATTGCAGCGTGATACACTCGGCCAGCCAGTTGGGTCCGCCGTCGCTGTAGTGCCACTGCGTGCCGGGCTTGAAGAGGAGCTTCTCATAGCCCCCCGGCTTTTCGAACCCGGCCGTCTGGGTGGCGAGATGTCTTATCGTGATCTCGTCCAGCCAGCCAGTCTGCGCATTGCTCTTAGGTGGAACACCCATGCTCGGGTGGTACCGCCGCGCGGGCGCGTCGAGTTCGATCTTGCCCTCTTTAATCGCAACGCCGAGCATCGTCGCACCAAAAGACTTGGTCGCCGATTTGATGTCATAGCGTTTCTGCTGGTCGCCCCAACGAATGACCGCCCTGCCGCGTCGTACGATCATGCCCGAACCGCCGGCCGACAGCGCGTAGCGCTTGGCCTCCTCTAATTCTGCCGGACTCATGCCGAGTTGCTCTGCCCTTGCGGCCGGAAACGAAAAGCCCGTCACTTCATCGGCGTGTGCGCTTGAGGCCCCACCGACAAGCAGCAGGCCGGCTAACAGGCAATGGACCGCTTTTTTTGGGGAGGCCATAGATCACTCCTTGAACTGGGGGTTATTGACCAACACGTAATAGCGGCGTTTTCTTCAGCCATTGATCGAAGAACTGCTGCCAATCCGAGTCGGTATGCGGGCTGGTGGCCCGGTGGCCGTCTGTCGTGGTCTTGAATTTCAGCCGGTCGGGAATACCCAGCAAGTCATAGACTTCCTTAGCGCGGTTGAAGTAGCCCCAGCTCTGCAGGTTGTCCGAGTGAGTCGATTGCATTTTGTCCATGCTGCAACCGATCAGCAAGAATGCCCTAGGCGCACAGAGGGCGAGTAATTCATGGTGGTTGCGTTCGAATCCGGGGCGCGATGGATCGGCATCGAGCAGACTCCAGACAGTCCCGCGCAATTCGGGAATGGGATAGTCATCGGTTTGAATAGCGTCAAACTTGTGCCTCCAGTCGAGATACCAGGGGTCGTGATAGTTGGTGTCCCCATGAATGGCCAAATGAGGATCGACGGCGACCGTCGCCTTGATTTCCGGCGCAAAGGCGGCCACGTACAGTGCAGTCTTGGCGCTGAGCGAAAAACCGATGAAGCCCAGACGTTTTGCATCTACCTCATCACGTGTCTTGAGATACTCCACTTCACGCTGAACATCATGCACCATCTTGGCCATCGGCAGCCAGTGGCCGAAGCGCTGGTAAACCATTTCGTTTACAGGGTCGCGGTAGGATTTCCCCTCGCGATAGTGGCGGATAAATGACCACCCGGTCAAAACGACGTATCCCCGCTGCGCGAGCCAGGCGCCCCACCATTTTTCCGGCTCGGCATAATCGGGAGAGGTTGAGGTCCAGGCAATGACCGCCGGAAATGGACCGGAACCCTGGTTTTTCGGAAGCAACAGGAGATGTGGCTGGAGGAAATCCTTTTCGATGGGAAGACTCAGATGAATTCGCGTGTAGCCCTCTTTTTCTTCAGTATCGTGAATGACAACCTTGCCAATGTCTCCGAACCATTTTTCATCTTCTCTTGACGGTGAAAGTTTCCCGAGGACGCGAGTCCAATGGCGCAGCAGTTCCGGCCGCCGCTTCCGATACCAATCCGCCGGTGTGCTGACCACCGTGCCATCGTCCGAAATCAGTGGAGAAGGAATCGCGTAGCGATGCTGCTCCGTCATCAGCCGATTCGTCCAGGCAGGAGCCCTGTGGTAATTCAGCCGCTTGGAGGGCGAAATGGATTCCCAGGGACCGCTTTGTGCCTGCGCTGTGCCGTTGCTCAGTTGGCAACAAAGAATCAGCAACAGCGCCATTTGTGAGTTCATCTTCATTCGCAAAGGTGTAAAAGTCATCTCAACCACCGCCACCGCGGGATTCTTCACTATGCGGATTTTATGCACATTTGTATGCGAAAGCTTCTCCCTAGGATACGAGTAACCGTTTCACTTTTCCAGCAACTTTACCGTATCTGTGCATGAGCAGTGGGAGCAATCTAAAGGGACCCCCCAGGAATAACTTGGACCCCAAATTGTCCAACTTATTTCTTGCCGATCCCATGGCACCGCCTGCTTGGGATTCTGTTATCTTTTCTTGCCGGCCGACATTATTCGCATGGACCATTGCACGGTCGGCTTGTATTGTTCTCAATACACCGCATGGCCCTAAGGTGACAGAGAAGGAGTTGCGCCAGTATGAACCGACGAAGTTTCTTGAGAACGACGGCTCAGGAGCTGATTGCCTGCCTCTGCGCCATTCACGCCATAGCCCAGAGCGCAGAATCCAATCCACCCAACATCATTCTGATCATGACCGACGACCAGGGCTATGGTGATATTGGGGCGCACGGCAACTCTATGATCCGCACGCCTAACCTAGACGCCTTCACGCAGGAGTCCCTGGAGATGACGCGCTTTTATGTGGAGCCCGTATGCTCGCCCACGCGTGCCAGCCTCATGACCGGACGCTACCATATGCGCACGGGTGTCTACGCCACGTCACGCGGTGGAGCCCGGATATTCGGCGACGAGGTCACGGTCGCCGACCTATTGGCACGGGGAGGCTACCGCACGGGTATCTTCGGCAAATGGCACTTGGGCGACAACTA
>JADFHU010000662.1 GCA_022567055.1 Planctomycetota bacterium | reverse complement strand
GGCCCCCTCAGCATATATCCCAGACCCATCAACAGGGCGGTCTTGGTGTTGTTCCACAACGCACCCATCGTTCTTGTCTCCTTAGAATAGTGGTAACCGCGCACCGATCATTTTGAACAGAAATTAACCGCAGAATATCGAACAAGGAAAACCGCGGCTTCCGTGGCTCAAATTTCGCTGCGATAGCAGCATTATTGAGATCGCCACGAATGTCGAATGATGAAGTTTTCGTGGCTCATGAGCTTTTTCATCAGACGCTTGCTTTCGATGCTTTATGTCGCCTTGGTACTTGGCCGCGGATGTGGTTTCCCGACCGAGTATTGGGCAAAGCCTCAGTCTGTTTGAGTGTCCGAACGGCGAAGTCGATACACCGTTCCTGGAGATCAAGCTCAGACTCCTTCGACATTCTGCTGTTCCTTGTTCGATATTCTGCGGTTCAGTCCACCCTCGCCAACTCGCGCACCAAGGTCTCGGTTTCGTCCCAGCCCAGACAGCTATCCGTGACAGAGACGCCATACTGAAGGTTTTCCGGCTTGTCGAAGGCCTGCTTACCCTCGTTCAGGAAACTCTCCAACATGACGCCCACAATGCGGGAATTGCCCGCTTGCAGTTGTCGTATCACATCCTGACAAACCTTCCCCTGCAAGCGGTAGTCCTTATTCGAGTTGTCATGGCTGCAGTCGATGAGCAGACCATTGTCGATCTGGGCTCGACGTAGCAGCGCCTCGGTAAAGGCGACATACTCTTCGCCGTAGTTTGGGCCATCCTTGCCGCCCCGCATGACCACGTGACCATAGCGATTGCCCCGTGTCTCGGCAATGACCACCTGACCATTACGATCGATACCCATGAAGGAGTGGGCACTCGATGCGGCCTTGATCGCATCGATGGCCGATTGCAACGTGCCGTCGGTCGCGTTCTTGAACCCGATAGGCATTGAGAGTCCGCTCACCATCTGACGGTGGATCTGCGATTCCGTGGTGCGCGCCCCAATGGCCGCCCAGGAAACCAAGTCGGCCGTATACTGAGGAACGATGGGGTCGAGAAACTCCGTGGCAGCAGGGACACCCAATTCCGTGATCCCCAGAAGCACGCGGCGGGCACGACGAAGCCCCTCTTCGATATCGTAGGAGCCGTCCATGTGAGGATCATAGAGCATGCCCTTCCAGCCCAGGGTGGTCCGAGGCTTTTCGAAATAGGCCCGCATGACCAGGAGGACGCGGTCCGCGACCTCCGTCTGGAGGACCTTCAACTTGCCGGCATACTCCAGGGCCGCCTTTTCATCATGCAAGGAACAGGGGCCGATGACGGCAAGACAGCGAGAATCCTGATGCACAAGGATCTTCTGCACGGCATTACGGGCCTTCAGCACCAACTGCTCCACCGCCTGCGCTTGGGGCAGATCCTCCTTCACCTGCCTGGGACTGCTCAAGGGCTTAAAACACTTAATATGAATGTTGTCGGTCAGTTCCACAGGCGAGGTTCCTTTGCTTGTCTTCTCTTAGAGTCCGGCCAGTCTAGCGGGGTTTCGGTCCGGGTCAAGGTCCATCACTCCTCGTTCACTTCGATACCGAGTGCGTCGAACCGATCCTGCTTCAAGAAAAGAACTATGCCACTGCCATACAAGACCGTGGTGCCATTGCCCTACTTTCAACAGGGTCTTGTCGTAGGCCAGCGGAGCCTTTGCCCGAGCCGCGCTGTCCTCTAGATGATCCAACGTCAAAAGAATCACATTGTCCGTCACCCAACTAAGCACCTCTGGGCTGAGATAGTGCCTGAGGTCATCCAGTGTCTCGGGAAGAGCCTTATCGTTGTCCCCAAAATACAGACCGCTCGCCGTGCCAATTTGCCGCAGCATGCTCATCGAATGGAGTCGTCCTCCCGGTTCTTTTGCCTTGTCAATCACGTCGGCATCTTCTCTCAACGCCCTCTGGCTTCTATCAAACTTCTCTTGCTGAGCTTTGGTGGGCTGGACGAGATAGTCCTTCCCCCTGGTCTCATCGTCCACCTCGGTCCCTCGGATAAACGAGACATCATAACCGTTTATGTGGTATGGGATTGAGAAGTAATGGCAAGAGTGGTTTGAACCGTAAAATATTGAACAAGAACCGCAGAATGTCGAAGGGCAGTGAGTGAGCCACATTAACTTCGCCGTTGGACATTCCTTATTCGATATTCTGCGGTTCGTCTCTGCGCGAAATGATCGGTGAACAGTTACAAATCCTATTCCAAACACCGCCAGGGGATAGAGACTGGGCTCTCGCCCTTACCCTCCATCCCCACCGGCAGCGGCACAATCTCCTGCCCTGCCAGGCGCAGGGGCGTGATCTCTTGCTCCGCCCGTTCCAGCAGGAAGGTCTCCTTGGGTATCGGTAAACCGTAGAACCTGGGTCCGTTGAGGCAGAGGAAACGCCTGAAGGAATCCACCCCCTCCTCGGAGGCCAGGTCACTTCCCGCCATCTCGAAGGCCTGGGCGTAGAGCTGGGGGGCGATACCGCCCGTGTAGCAGCCGGCGGCGCAGCCGCAGGATGTCACTTTCTCGGTGTGCGGGGCGCTGTCGGTGCCGGCGAAGAATTTACTGTTGTCGGTGGCGGTGACCGCCTGCCGTAGCGCGGCTCGATCCTCGTCAAACTTGGGCAGCGGTAGGCAGTAGAGATGGTACCTCAGCCCTTGCAGGAGGTGCCCCACCGTGTAGATCAGATGTTGCGGGGTGATACTGGCGGCGACGGTGTCGGGCGCCTGATGCACAAACTCGACGGCCACCTGCGTCGTGAGATGTTCTGCCACGATTTTGAGCCGCGGAAACCGCTCGAGCAGGCGGGGCATGCGTTCTCTATAGAAAAAGGCCTCCGCGTTGGTATGACGGTCGAAGTACTGTTCGGCCGCCATCTGGTGTTCTTCCCCATGAATGCACAGCAGGACGCCCGCTTCCTCCATGGCCCGGAAGACGCCGTTGTCCATGAAGCCGCTCAAGTGCCATCCCTGATCCGCGCCGGTGGTGCCGTGGGGCGGATAGTACTTGGCAGCTCGCAGCAGGCCACTGCTGACCCCCTGCTCGATCATGCGGGCCGAGGTGTCCCGTGTCAGATAGAGCGGCACGATGACCTCAAACGCTTCGTCGGCGCCGGCCGGCCGCAGTGCGGCCAGATAGCGTTCGATGCTCTCATAGGGGTGGTCATCCGAATCGAATACCTTGGCGACCGGAGGTCGGGTGTTTGGCATGGCCACCACGCCGGCACAGCCCATGCGAAGGTGATGTTTCAGGAGCGGCGCAACGATCTCGCCCTGGCGAAAGTGGGCGTGCAGGTCATACCATTTGGGGAGTTCTAGCTTCACGGAGCAATCAACCATTGGCGTGGATCATACCGGGTGTCACAACCCAGGTCAAAGGCCCGGCAGGGCAATCGCATGTAAACTTAGAGCCCCTAACAAAATGATCGTCGCACCGAGAGCGAGCGTTTCTGTGTCTGGCAAGGAAGGCGAAGCAGGCCGTCCGAGGACGGTCGATGGAGCCTGACGCCGTCCAGGCGCAGAATAAGCCGTTTGAATGCAGACTCATTTTGTTAGGGGCTCTTAGGCAGACGTTAATGCCCCCATTTTCTACCCCTCGCCGA
>JADFHU010000661.1 GCA_022567055.1 Planctomycetota bacterium | reverse complement strand
GACAGAAGAATACACCGTCAAAGCTCTTTGAAATCTTCGTGAATGGGACCGCATCGGTTGCTTTATAGTCTCGATGTCCGACCAACGAAGCCGGAGCATGCAGACTTTTGTTAGGGTTATTGCTTCGTCGACGAACTCCATCAAGTCGGCAGAGACCTCGCCTATGAAAACACTGCCCTGATCAGAGATTATGTGTCTGGGTGCTCCATGTTTTTCTATTGCTGTCTCCAGGGCATTAATGATCCACCCAGCATTGCGTCCTTCCAATGGCACAACCGTTCTCTGATGGTGTAACGAGGCTTTTGCAGATGGCAGGGTGGTCCGATTGGCCCTTGACAAGCGCATCTTGCACCACTGCACCGTTCGTCTGTATAATCATCTTTACCAATGGAAATCAGATTTCCTATCAATTATCAATTACGAGAACCCAATGAAATGATTTCAATGCGCCTCAACACTTTTGCCATTTGGATTTTACATTTTGCATTTTGCATTGCCGCCGCAGGCGATGCATTGGCCGCGGAGCGCAAGCCTAACCCGCCACGGCGGATAAACATCGTGCTGATCATGGCCGACGACCTGGGCTACGAATGCCTGGGCAGCTATGGCGGTACTTCCTACAGGACCCCGAACCTCGACGCGCTGGCCGCCTCGGGGATGCGATTCACCAATTGTTTCTCCACCCCGAAATGCAGTCCCTCGCGGGTGACGATCATGAGTGGGCGCTACACCCTGCGCACGACCACGACCTGGGGGCAGCTGCCCAAGAACGAGATCACCTTCGGTCATGTGCTGCGCGACGCAGGCTACGCCACGGCGCTGGCGGGAAAGTGGCAAATGGTTCTTCTCAAGAAGGACCCAGGGCATGTGCGCCACTTCGGTTTCCAGGAGAGCGCGGTCTGGGCCTGGCACGAGGGCGCGCGCTACTACAAACCGATGCTCTACCACAACGACACGGTCATGGCGAACACCAAGGATGAGTACGGTCCGGATCTGTACTGCGATTTTCTCATCGACTTTATCGAGACCAACAAGGACAAGCCCTTCTTGGCCTACTACCCCATGGCCCTGACCCACTGGCCCAAGAAGGACGAGCCGCCCGGGCCCAATGGCAAGCACCTGAAATTTAAGGGGATGGTGGAAGAGATGGATCGTCAGGTTGGCAAGCTGACAGCGGCCCTCGACCGCCTGGGGCTGCGTGAGAACACGGTGATTCTATTTACCGGCGACAACGGGACGCCGACGAATGTGACCTCTATCATGAATGGTAAGAAGATCAAAGGCGGCAAGGCCAAGCTGACGGATGCCGGCACCCGTGTCCCTTTGCTCGCGAGCTGGCCGGGGACGATCAAAGCAGGCTCCGTCAACAATGACCTGGTCGATTTCACGGACTTCATGCCGACCCTGGCGGAGCTGGCGGGGACGACCGTGCCGAAGGACCGGGTGATGGATGGTCAGAGCTTCGTGGCGGCCCTGAAAGGGAACAACCCGAAGCCGCGTCAGTGGGTCTACACCTGGTGGAGCGGTAAGGAATGGCTACGCGACAAGTACTGGAAGCTCTACGCCGACGGCCGGCTCTATCACATGAAAGCGGACGCAGCCGAGAAAAAGCCGATCAAGAAAGGCGCCGGCGACGCCGATGCGAAAGTGGCGCGGGCTAAGCTTGCCGGGCTGATGGCGGACCTGAAGAAGAGCGCCGCCCATGAGAAGGGCCGTTAGGAACCGGCAAGAAATAACTTGGACTTTTGGATGCCCAATTGCACCGTATCTTTGGCCGCTTCTCAATCGCCAAATCCTCACTGTAGCCCACTACACCTCCGGTTTGGCTCAATCGGCTCGACCAAATCTACGGCACACTTTAACCCCAAAATGTCCAATTAATTTCTTGCCGATCCCTCAGAGTTTCCTCTCTCCAAATCAGTGGCGTTTTGCCCCCATTCTTAACACTTAAAACTTAACACTTAAAACTCACTCAATTGTCACTCATCGACTGCTTTTACTCTTGCTGCTAATCGACCGCTTGGCCCATTGGTCCGGGGGCTTTGACGGCTAGTTCTTGGATCAGCCTTTTGGCTGGTTGATATTCGCTGTTCAGTCTGAGGCAGATTTTTACTTCGTGGAGAGCCTCGTTGTATCGCCCCTGGGTGGCCAACGATCGGGCCAGGTTGTAGCGCCAACCTATTTGGCCATAGTCTAGGACCAGGGCCTTCTGGTAGCATTCTGTTGCTAGGTCGTGCTCGTATTCTTTGGTGTAGACGGTGGCTAAGCTTGCGAACACGCCGGCTGAGGCGTCTGGCTGGAGGCTTTTTGAGACGAGTCGCTCTCTAGCCTTGGATAAGGCGATGTCACTCTGTGCATTCGCGCCGTCGCTCCACTGCGTGAGCATGGTCGCGACCTGGCCTAACCGTCCAATGTTGTCGCCGGCAAGTTGCAGGGCCAGATTCGGATCGTTTAGATCTCGCAGACAGCTTGTGACGGCTTCGGTGAAGTAGTTTCCGTCTAAGGCTACTGCGCGGTGTAGCTTGGCGTAGGCCTCCTGTGTCTTGCCCTGTAATGCATCGAATGACCCGGCGACGAAGCAGGCGGCGGCATTACAGGGCGCCAGGGTATAGCCCGTCTGAACGTGATCAGGGCCGTTGGGGTCACCGAGCACCAATGTTTCCAATTCGCCCAGTAGGCTATAGGCGGGGCCATATGTCGGACAGAGGAGGATGGCCTGCTTAAGTTCATTCACGACCTGTTTCGTGTATTCAACGGTTTCCGGGAGGATCAGTACTTGACCGGTGTTGGGATCTGCGGTGCGGCTGATGGATTGCCAGCGGTAGATGTTTAGCCAGTGATGTAAGTCCACTCTGTCGGGATCACATGCCGCGGCGTCTTGCGTCTCGGTGAGTAGCTCGACGAATTCAGCGTCGGTTCCCTGCCAATCCAAGGAGGCCAGGTGCTTTTCGACATCGAGGGCCCTGTGCCAATGTGATTCGGCCAGGCCTCAGAGAGAACTCGTTGAGCAAAGGCTTGTTCCGGTTGGAGTGGATCGTTGCCCGAGGCATATCACCACTTTGGGCCATTTGGTGTGTAGCCAGCCCGCAGTGCCAGAACACGCCCGTGTTTGAGACTCGATCCAGGTCGACGAGATCGGCAATGAACGGTGGCTGACCAGAGAGTTGTTGCAGCAACAGTGCCGTGACGTTGCCGTAGACATCGGCCTCACAGCAGCCGGGTGTTCCGTTGGAGGTCAGCAAGGCCATGCCTGCGCATGCCGCACCACCGAACTCGGTGAAACACTCTGGCCAACAGCGGACGGCGACACCATCCCAGTCGCGCCGCTCGACCAGGTCTGCCAATCCGAGGTGTATGCGCAGACTGCGATCCAGTGCGGCTTGGTCGACATCGTCGAGGCCGGTCATCGTATCGGCCAACTTCCCTCGGAGTCCGGCGACCGCTTCGGTGCTCGCCTGGTTTCCGGCCTCGAATAGCGCCGGCAGGTCGACCACGTCCACCGAGACGCCGGTCAAGGAGAACAGCCGTTCGGCGTTGTAGTCGCAGGGCTCGAAGCCGTCGGGTCTTCTACCGACAAGTCCCACGACGGAACCATCGAGTGTGGGTGGAGCGATCGTTTG
>JADFHU010000063.1 GCA_022567055.1 Planctomycetota bacterium | reverse complement strand
TTCGCCGGATCGCGTGTTGCGCTGCGGCAAGAAGGAAAATTTCTGGGAGATGGGCGCGACGGGTCCCTGTGGACCCTGTAGCGAGATTCACATCGACTTGGGGCCGGATCGATGTGACATGAAAAACGTTGCCGGTCACAGTTGCGCGGTGAATGGGGGCTGCGCCCGTTTCATCGAGTTGTGGAACCTGGTCTTCATCCAGTTCAACCGTCAGGCGGATGGCGCCCTGCTGCCTCTGGGGGCGAAGCATGTGGATACCGGCGCCGGGCTCGAACGCATCACGGCGGTGGTGCAGGATAAGCACAGCAACTACGATACGGACCTGTTTATGCCGATCATCCGCGCCCTGGAGGAAATGACAAGCCGACGCTACAGTTCCCAGTTGGGCAATAAGACCGACAATGCCTTTCGCGTGGTGGCGGATCACGTCCGTTCTCTTACCATCGCCATCACCGACGGCGTGACGCCTTCCAACGACGGGCGGGGCTACGTGATGCGGCGGATTCTGCGGCGCGCGGCGCGCTTCGGGCACGTGTTGGGTGCGACCGATCCCTTCATGCACAAACTGGTGCCCGTCGTTGCCGACTTCATGGGCGACGCATTTCCCGAGGTCACGGAGCGCAAGGATTTTGTCGCCACGGTGATAGAGGCCGAAGAGGCCAGTTTTGCCCGGACCCTGGGGCGTGGCCTGGAGATCTTTGGCGAGGCGGCACAGCGTGCCGCGGCCGCCCCGGAGAAAACCATCAGCGGGCAGGATGCCTTCAAGCTCTATGACACCTTCGGTTTTCCCGTGGACCTCACCTTGCTGCTGGCCCGCGAGCGCCAACTGAAGGTGGATGAGCCAGAATTCGACCAGTTGATGGCGGCGCAGCGAGAACGTGCTCGGGCCGGCGCCAAGAGCACGTCAGGCCTGGCAGCGCTCACCGGGGTAGAACTGCCCGCGACCCGTGACGACTTCAAGTTTGAGACCGACACGCACCCCTGCCAGGTTTTGGGCTGGATCGATGGCGAGGGCTGGCATCAAGACGGCACCTTCGATGGGCAGGGCGAGGCGATCGGGTTGATTGTGGATGAGACCTGCTTTTACGCCGAGTCCGGCGGTCAAGTCGGAGATGTGGGAAGGATCGAGGGCGAGGCATTTGAGTTTCGAGTGGAGGGGACGGAACGGATCGCCGAGTGTGTGATTCACCAGGGCAAATTGACACGGGGACAGCTATCGATCGGCGCTGCGGCTATCGCTCGCGTGAGCGCCGACAGGCAGTCCAGCAAGAAGAACCATACGGCGACGCATCTGCTGCAATGGGCGCTCCAACAGGTCATGGGTGACGGCGTTCGACAGCAGGGCAGCCTGGTCTGTCCCGAGTATCTTCGATTCGACTTCACCTGTCCCAAGGCCCTGTCAGCCGAAGACATCGAGCGCGTCGAGCAGCTTGTCGGCGACAAGATCCGCGCCGATGTGCCGGTCACCTGCGCCGCCATGGGGATTGATCAGGCGCGGAAACTCGGGGCCATGGCCCTCTTCGGAGAGAAGTATGGCAGCGTGGTCCGGGTGGTGAGCATTGGGGCGGCGGACGAGAGCAGCATCACCGAGGGCTTCAGCCGTGAATTCTGCGGAGGAACGCATACGGGGCGCACGGGTGAGATCGGCGGCTTTGCCGTCAGCCGGGAAGAGAGCGTCTCGGCGGGCGTGCGCCGGATTAGCGCGCTGACCGGTCCGGGACTGATCGACTATTTGCTAAAGCGTAGCAGAGTGGTCGATCAACTGTGCCTTGCGTTGAAGGCGCCGGCCGATCAGATCGAGACTAGAGTGCATAAGCTGATGGAGGACAACAGGCAACTGGGCAAGGCCTTGAAGAGTGCCGCCAAGCAGGGGGGTACCGATATCATGGCCCAGGCGAAGGTGCTTCTCGATGACGCCACCAGAGTCGGAGATGCCTCTATCATCGTGGCGCAAATCGAGGCCGCGCCGATCGATCAGATTCGCTCGGCCATGGACATGTTGAAGAAGAAGGCGCGTTCCGCCGCCGTGGTCTTGGGATTCTCAGAGGGTGCAGGCAAGGTCATGCTGCTCGCGGCCGTGACCGATGACCTGATCAAACGCGGCGTGAAAGCCGGCGATATCGTCAAGCAGATCGCGCCCATCGTGGGCGGCGGCGGCGGTGGCAGACCCCAAATGGCGCAGGCGGGCGGCAAAGATCCGAGCAAGCTGGCGGAAGCCTTGAAGCAGGCCAAATCCCTCCTGTCTGAAATGCTGTCCTGACGAAAAGGAACGAGCCGATTGTCCGCTTATAAACCTTCGCTGCATGGACATAAAAGTAGAATGGCGCTGGACACCAGGCTCTCTCTGAAAACTCCATTGTCAGGCCCGAGAGCGTGCGTTTTTTTGTCTGGCAATGGTTCTATCGTCGATGCAGTCGGATGTAGCCAGACGAAAAACAAGCCGCTCGTCTTCGACCCTGAGACTCAGACCCGAAGGGAAGCCAGAAGGGGTTTTCAGACAGAGGCTAAGGCAGATGGAGTGGAAGACGCCCAATGATCGATAAAATCAGAGCAGCGCTGGCCGAGTACTGGGGCTACCGGTCATTTCGGCCTCTGCAGCCCGAAGCCATGACGTCGCTCGCCGGGGGACGGGACACGCTGGTCGTCTTGCCGACGGGGGGTGGAAAGTCGCTTTGCTTCCAGGTGCCGGCCGTGACGCTGCCCGGACTGGCGGTGGTCGTCTGCCCGTTGATTTCGCTGATGAAGGACCAGGTGGATGCCTTGACCGAATGTGGGGTCGCCGCGGCACGCCTCGATAGCAGTCTCACCGTGAGCGAAAGAGATGATGTACTCTGCAAGATCCAAAACAGGGAACTGAAGTTGGTCTACTGCGCCCCCGAACGCCTGGTGAATGATGGTTTTGCCGAAATGCTCCGGTCCGCGGACGTGTCCTTCATCGCCGTCGATGAGGCGCACTGTGTCAGTATGTGGGGTCACGATTTTAGACCCGAGTATCGACAGTCGGGGCGGCTCAAGCAGGTCTTTTCCGGCGTGCCGATCGGTGCTTACACGGCCACGGCCACGGATCAGGTGCGGCAGGATATTGCGGAGCAGTTGTGTCTATCGAATCCGGAGGTGTTGATCGGCTCCTTCGACAGACCCAATCTGATCTACAAGGTGCAGCGTCTCCGTGATCGTGTCAAACAGGTCTGTCAGGTCCTCGATCGGCATCAGGGCGAATCCGGGATCATCTACTGTATCCGCAGGAAAGAGGTGGACCAGCTCAGCGCCGTCCTGGCGGCGAAGGGACACCGGGTGGCAGCCTACCATGCCGGCCTGCCGGATGAAGAACGCAAGAGGAGCCAGGATCGGTTTATCGGGGAAGAGGTGGATATCATCGTGGCGACCGTGGCCTTCGGCATGGGTATTGACAAGTCCAATGTCCGCTATGTCGTTCACACGGGGATGCCCAAGAGCCTGGAGCACTATCAGCAGGAAAGCGGCCGCGCGGGCCGGGACGGTCTGGAAGCCGAATGTTGCCTCTTTTATGGCGGGGCGGACTACCACACCTGGAAGCGTTTTGCGGCTGAATTGCCCGAAGAGGCGCGCAAGGTGTCGATCGATAAGCTCAATCAAATGTTTGGATTTTGCACGGGAGGGACCTGTCGTCACCAGGAGATCCTGGCCTATTTTGGCCAGTCATTGGATAAAGAGGACTGCGGCGCCTGTGATGTCTGTCTGGGTCAGCTTGAGTGCGTCGAAAATGGTCATGAGATCACCCAGAAGATCGTCTCCTGTGTATTGCGCTTGGGACAGCAGTACGGTGCGGGTTACACCGCCCAGGTGTTGGTTGGGTCGCGTGACAAACGGATACTGGAAAGTCGCCACGATCTTCTCAGCACCTATGGGCTCTTGGACGACTTTGAGAAACGTCACGTGCACGACTGGATCGAGCAGTTGGTGGGTCAAGGCTATCTGGCGAAAACAGGAGAATTCAATGTGCTTTGCGTCACCCACAAGGGCGCATCAGCATTGAAGGGCCTCGAGCAGCCCAGGTTGCTCCAGGTGCTTAAGAAAGCGGTTAAACAGTCAAGGGTCGTGCAGGACTCCTGGGAGGGCGTCGATCGCCAGCTCTTCGAAACCCTGCGCAAGCTACGCTCGTCGTTGGCTGCGAAAAAAAGGGTCCCCGCCTACGTCGTGTTCGGTGATGCGGCCTTGCGTGACATGGCACGGCGACGCCCCTCCGGCACCGATCGATTTCTGGAGGTGAAAGGGGTGGGTCAGAAGAAATGTCAACAGTATGGCAAGGTCATGCTGGAGACCATTCACAGCTACTGTGCCGAGCAGGGCGTAGGCATGGATGTCGATCTGGAAACGAGTGGTCCAACTTACAATCATGCACGTCCTTAGCACTTCGCTGTCTTCCGCTTCTTGCCGATCGACCCACGCTTCTGGACCTTGCGGATGTAATCGGGGGAAAAGGGTATTTGGCACTCGTTGTCACCCAAGTCGGCGGTGACGGGACCGATCTTCTCCCCGATCTTAATCGCCTGTTCCGTGAACGACGCCACATAGGAACCGAGCGAAATGACGAATCCGTTCATCGCATAACGTACGCAATCCGGGGCCTGATGGATCGACTCTTGGACACGTTCCAGCGACTGCTTCAGCTTGGGAGAGTCGAGTTCCGCATCCGCCTTGATCGAGACCAGGCTACTCAGGGTGGCCCAGCCCGCTGAGGCCTCCAGTTCTTTCGTCGAGTCAATCCATTCCAAAGCCAGTTCGTTGCCATGCGGACTCCCGGCGGCGACCCAGGGCACGGTGGCCCCGGGCAGTGCGCCGGCGTAGGCCTTCTTCACCCAGCGCCGCAAGTCCTTCTTGGTCATGCGGGCATCGTCGGCGATCAATCCGGCCAGGTACATCGCGTCATAGTTGCCGCTGTCGTAGAGATCCAGCGCCAGTTGATAGTCTTTCTTGATGGCCTTCTGGATCTTCTTCAGGTCGCCGATCTTCACGCCGAAAAAGGGCTCCCTGACGCCATAATTCTTCATGAGCATCTTTTTGGTGTTCGCGCTGCCCAGAGCTTCGAGTTCGTTGAGGACTTCCTTTGCAGTCATGGGCTTTCTCCATTTAACGAATGTACTTCTCCGGCACCGTCTTGGCGCCATAGGCACGTTTATTCAGGGGTATGGCACCAGGCGTAAAGATGCCAGCCTCGATGTGGCTGAGAACCCGCGGGATCAGTCTTTTGAGCAAGTATGGCCAGCCCATGCGCATCATGTTCCGATGCATCCACGGCGCCGCTGTCGTACCGGTTATATATATGTCAAGGGCAATTGTGGATTTTTTTCAAGAATCAAGATGCCGACCACTCACACCCTCAGTCGCCTATTGAGCGACAAGGTCTCTTTCGGAAAGGCGCGTACGCTCAAGCACCGCTGAAGAGGTCTTTGCGAAACCACTTCTTGGCCTGTTTGTAGCACCACCACGCCACCAGAGTTTGTACCAGGAGGTGCACAAGCAAATAGCCAAAACTGAAAAAACGCATAGCGAAGGCCCCAGCTCCCTGGAGCCACATCACCACCACCCGAAGGATCCCCATAAAGACGAAGTTTTCCAGGAACAGGATCATCAATATACCGATGAAGGTCAGCACGATCGCACGCGTTGTGGTGCGTGATCGACAGCCGCAGTAGAGTCCCAGGCCGATGCTCTGATAGATCTGGGCCACCAGCAACATCGGCATGAAGAGTAATTGGCCAATCCCGCCCCCCCAAGGACGAACCACGGCATCCAGCACAGCAAGCAGGAGACAGGCTGTTAGCACGATTAGGAGCGTCTTTCGTTTGATGTTAATAAGCATTCCACGATACAGAGCACGAAACATCACGGTAACAGCGGCGATCGCAAGCGGTACTAGGGCAAGAAGTATTAGGCGATAGACCATGTTCCATGCGGCAACGACCTCTGACTCCGGTGGCGCTGGCGTAGCCCGAAAACTAAAAACACTCGCGACGAAGACGCCGACAAGGCCGATCCATGCGACAAGGATCCACAAGGGTAGGTTGCGCCTAAAAGCGATAGTCTCTTTGCTCGCGAGAAGTTCCTGGTCGGAAATCGGCAGGGTCAGCAGGATGGGCAGTGTTTTGGCCTCTTTCTCCCCAGCGACACTGCTGGCCGCCATACTGGCAGTCCGCAACTGAGCAATGAAGTTGAGGCCCATGGCAAAGAACATCAGGAAGGCGTAAAACCTATTCCAACTGCCGCCCGGATTCTGCATAATTCCAATGTAGCAAATGGCATACGCCACCGTGCCGAATGCCAAAATCGTATAGGTCGCAACTCTGAGTCTTCTTCCACTGATGCGATCGGAAAGTGTGCCGCGCCAGATAAGTGGCGGTCTATCAACGTGCATAATCGCACGCTCTTGGGCTGCGGCATGTCTCCTTTGGCCTCGGGCTTTCTGTCTTGCCGTCTGCTTGACGCTCTCCGCGCCAAAGGCAAGCTTTAGCGCCCGGGAACGAAGCCGTATCATCGCCGCCAGCGTGAACGCGCCTGCCGCAGCGGCCATGATCGCCACATGGGTCGCACAGGAAATGCCGGGGCCAGCGAAGCCACCGCCGGGACTGACCACTTGCGCCGTATACTCAGCCAGCAGCACATAGGGGTTCAGAGTGCAGAGCAGGGTCAGAGAGGAAGACAGGACGAACCCCATCCCTCCGAAGACCACGCCCAGTCCCAGCAGACTCAATACGATGACGACGTGGGGTTTTTTGGACCAGGCGGATAGATGCAGGCTCATTGCCCCGGCGAAAAGTGTCGCGCCTGCGGTAATCGCGAAACCGCGTACCACAAAGGGCCAATCAATACCGCCGTAGACCCGGAGAAGGCCCAACATGGGCAAGCCCATCGCCATCAGCAGCACCAACTGCAGCATGCGGCTGGCCAGCTTGCCCAGGATGAACTGGCCGCCGGTGATGGGTGTCGTGAACAGGACACTGAGCGTTTGCCCTCTGGCCTCCTCGCTAACTGCGGTACTCATGATGCCCACTGCTAACAACTGCATCGAGAGAAACTGAAACCAGACCAGAGTCATGACCAGCGACTGACCCGCTTGACTCATCCGGGCCGTCATCGCAAGTGTCTGGCTGCCGCCTGAGGCACGAGCCATCGCGATTCCCCACGTGACCACCACCAGCACTAAGAGCAAGGAAACATAGGCTGTGCGAAGGGCATACCAGCCCTTCCTCCGGCTGACGACCCGCAGTTCCTTCTCAAAGAGGGGACCCAGAGGTCGCTCCCAAAGCTGGTGCAAGCGCCCCCATGCGCCCATCGTTAGATTCATCAGAAGGTTCCTCTCAGGTTTGCTTTCAGAATCGTAGACGGCATCATAAACCCTAAGAGGTCGGGCGTAAAGTGTGAGTAGAATACTCTCGCGGGTGAGACTCCAAGCTACCCCAGCGACTGTCGCCCCCGCGACGGTAGCTCATTGCCGTCACCACAAAGCCACGAGACAGACCGTCACTGAGTTTGACTCTTCTTATAGTCTCTGATCATCTGGTAGTAGCTGAATGAAGTCTGGAACTGCACGCCGGTCCGGCGGGCCCAGGATTCCCAGGTGCGTTGCATGTCGGCGGCGCGACCTGGCATGGACTTGAAGAGATTGTTCATTTCGGTGCGGTCGACCTCCGTATCGAACAACTCCCACGGTCCATCATTCGCCCATACCAGCTTCCACTTGCCATCACGCAGGGCCCGGTTGCCTTCGTGCTCCCAAAAGACCGGCCCGGTGTGTACCGGCTGGCCACTGCCCCTGATCAGGGGAACCAGGGACTTGCCGGCCGGTGCGGGAATGGTTCGGCCATTCCATTGATCGGGATACTCAGCGCCGGCCAGTTCCAGACAGGTGGGCATGATATCGGGCAGATAGCCGAGTGGCTCAACCCAGGAGCCGTGCCTGTCCTGGGGAATGCCGGCCGGCCAATGCACGACCAGGGGGGTCGACATGCCGCCTTCGTGTACGAAATGTTTGTAGAGTCTAAAGGGCGTATTAGACGCATTGGCCCAGGCCCGGCCGCAGCGCGGTCCCGCGGTCCCCTTGGTGCTCATGGGATTGCGAATGCTCTCTTCATTGCCTCCGCCCAGTATGCCACCCTCTTGACAGGCCCCATTGTCACTGAGGAAGAATATGAGGGTGTTCTCATACTTGCCCAGGGCTTTCAGCTTGCGGACCAGCTTGCCGATGTTTTGGTCGACGGCATCAATGCAGGCGGCATAGGCCGCCATGCGTAGGTCGAGAATCGTCCTTTGTTTATCTGTGAGTGTGTCCCATTGGGGCCCCTCATGCACGGCCGGCGTCCATCGGGCGTCGACCAGACCCATGGCCTGTTGACGCGCCAGACGTCGCCGGGAGATCTCGTGCCAACCCACCCGGTATTGGCCTTCGTATTTTTTAAGATCTTTGGTCTTGGCCTCCAGGGGCCAGTGGGGCGCGTTGTAGGCCAGGTAAAGAAAGAAGGGTTTATCCTCGGCCGCGACAGCTTCTTCCACGAACTGACAGGCGTAGTCCGTGAAGGCGTCGGTGACATAGAACCCCTCGGGCGCCTCCACCGGTTCATTCATGTAGGTCAAGCCCCGCGGGCTGGTGGGCTTGAAATAGTCGCTGGCCCCGGAGATGATGCCAAAGTATCGGTCGAATCCCCGCTGCAGAGGCAAGCATTCCCGGCGATGAAATCCCAAATGCCATTTCCCCGTCATCAGCGTATGGTAGCCCGCTTCTTTCAAGAGTTGGGCGATTGTCACGCAGCGCTCATTGAGATATCCCTGATAGGGCTCATCTGCCAAGGGGCTGGGCAATGGAGGCGTTTCAGTCATGTGGCCGATGCCCACCTGATGCGGATGCAGCCCCGTCAACAGACTGGCCCGTGTAGGACAGCAGCGCCCGGTATTGTAAAACTGTTTGAAGCGCAGACCCTCCGCCGCCAAACCGTCTATGTTGGGCGTCTTGATCTCCCCGCCGTAGCAGCCGATATCCGAGAAGCCCATGTCGTCCACCAGGATCACGATGATGTTGGGCCGGGACCCGCTCGGTGCGCCGAGACACACGCTGCTGAGCATCAACAGGCCAACGCACAGCAGGTGTAGGTTGCTTTGGAGTGGATTCCTTGCCGAGGAAGATGGCTTTCCATATTGCGTACGCGGATCGCCGGCAAGGTTTGCCATGGCAGTTCTGACTGGTCTCAAGCTTCTCATCCCGTATTCCTTGTCACTATCTCTGTAAGGTGGCCTTGGGCCGCCAAGAAATGCTGGTCAACCATGCAAACTTTGCGGCTTAGCGCGATACAACTCCTAAAAAGGTCTTCTCCAAGGAACGCTCTGTGTAGACTTCATATGGGCCTCTAAGACAACTGCCATCTCGTTCAGCTTTTTGGGATGCTGCGCGGCCAGATCCTGTTTCTCATAGGGATCGGCCTTCAGGTTGTACAACTCAAAGGGTGTCCCCGCCACGTCACGAACGAGTTTCCAGTCGCCATGACGCATGCACTCCTTCGTCTTGCCCTGCAGCCACATGTGAAAAGCCGGATGTTCGAATTGCGCTTGGCCACCTTCGAGCAACAATTCCTTGAAGGAACGCCCGTCAATCTCGTGCTGCAAAGGCACCCTGCAGATGTCCGCCAGGGTGGGTACGATGTCCATGGTAAGCGCCCTAAAATCAGTCACTTGCCCCGCCTCGATATGACCGGGCCACCTCACACACGTCGCCACCTTTATCCCGCCCTCGTACACATGTGTCTTGTCCGAACGGAGCAGACCATTGCTGGCACCATAACGAAGCTTGCCCCCATTGTCGGAGGTAAACACCACGATCGTGTCATCACTCAATCCCAGGGCTTCGAGCGTCTCCAGCACTTTTCCGATGCCATGATCCAGGTGTTCTATGAGTGCGACGATCTTGGCACGTGTTTCTGAGATCCCCTGCTCACGTTCCTTGACCTTGGCCAGCCACGCCTCGGGAGGATGAATCGGGCTGTGGGGAGCGTTGTAGGCCAGGAAATGAAAGAAGGTCGCCTGCGATGTGGCACAATGTTTCAATTCATCCACGGACCACTGGGTGAATAGATCAGTGGCGTGTCCTGAGGGATCGATCTCCTCCTCATTCTTGCGCATGTAGTTGATGCCGTGGCGCCGGTGGTGCCAGTAGTCATCCATCATGTCGCCCAGGAAACCGTGGAACAGATCGAAACCACGTTGGTTGGGCCGATTGGGTTTTTCCAGCCCCAGGTGCCATTTGCCGATCAGGGCGGTGCGATATCCTTCCCGCCGAAAGAGTTCGGGCAGCATGATGCTGTCAGGCGTCAAGTAGCCCCAGTTGTTCTTGTCATGCGTCCTGACCACACCGGGGATCCCCACCATTTCTGGGTACCGTCCCGTTAAGAGCGCCGCCCGCGAGGGAGAGCACACGCAGCAATTGGCGTAGGCCTCATTGAGACGAAGACCCTCCGACATCAGTCGATCGAGATGGGGCGTCTTCAGGTCCTTCGCGCCATAACAGGACAGATCCCCATACCCCAGGTCATCCACCATGATCACGAGGACATTGGGGCGTACATCGGCGTCTGTAAGGCCGAATGCACTACCAGGAAACAGGATGCCACAAAGCGCCATCCCCACCACCATCAAGTATGCTCTACGACTCATCAGATGACCTCTCTCACGGTTCTTTGGCACTGCGTTCGGCAAGACTCGTTGTTAAACCGATCTTGCTTGCCGTCATAGAACATCGCTGTCACACGTTCTGCGCCGGAGGGTTGACGGGTAAACACCACTCTGACGACGCGATCGAAGGGACTGTCTACGTGCTTGGAAAAGAGCATGTGCCACGCGTGCACAGACCAGAGCGAAATGGGTTGTGCAGCTTCTTGCGCCTGCGCGGGCTTTTGAGATACGTCGCTGTACGGCGATGGAACGCATTCAAACCGTCCCGTGGTCCCAGGGCTCCCGTCCGAGAACTCGGCCTGGTATTGCCAGACACCCAGGATGTCGGGGGCGATGGGAATTCGCCACAGGTTATCGCGGTAGTGGCTTGCCTTGATCACCCTCTTGATACCGTTCGGCTTGGTCATGGCGACACGGAGTTGTGTGCTGTCCGCGGAGGCGTCAAATGGCTCCTCATGTCCTGCAAGTATATGGGAATGGCAGAACTGCCCGATGCGGGGAACTGCCGGCTCTTGAATCAGTGGGTTCTCACCTTGGATGGCCCCTTCGAGGACAAGGGGCAGACTGCTGGTGTCGGTGAGGGATTGGATTCCCGACCCCACAAATACGTAGCCGTTGGTATGGTTCCACAGGACGATCGTGCCTCCGGCCCCGCTGGCCCGCGCCCAGTGTCGATCCGCGCCGGGAAAGAGATCACCATCCGAATTGACCCAGGTCATGAAGCCGTAAGGGGACTCCCGTTTCTCCGCCTCCCGATCGCGTTTAACATGGGGATTGCCGTAGGGAGATCGATCGTTCGTTAACATGCCCTGCGTCTGCTTGGTTTCTAGTGCCCGCACGAACGAAGCGGGAATCAGCTCTACCCCATTCCAGGAGCCGCGGGCCAGGACTAACAGTCCCAGGCGGCCCATGTGCTCCATGTTGATGACCAGACGCGGTCCGTCCCACATGGGTGAGCCGTCCGCCATGCGGGTGCCATGGTCCACCTTGTTGCGCGAGTACCAGTCCGTCATGCCGATGGCGCCGAAATAGGCCTTCTCGATGACCGTGTCGTAGTGATCGAAGAAGTCGATCTGTCCGTAGACCTTGGCCAGGGCGTGACAGAGGTGATGCGGATTGTAATCCGCATAGGTCCACATCTCGCCGGGCTTGAAATCCGGATAAGGGCCCACCGGGTAATCGAAACCTGCGCACTGGATCATCACGTGTTTCCAGGTGGCCAGGGCGTCGTTTCCGGTCAGCTCGGTCTGGTATTTGCTGATCCGTTCATCCAGGGAGTCGATGCGGCCCTGTTTGAGGGCGGCGCCTACGGTCAAGGCGTGCCAGGTCTTGCGCAGTGAGGCCACATCCTGTTTCTTCAGGAAGTCACCCTCCACGTGCACCAGATACCCGTGACGCCACAGGGCCCAGCGCGAAGCGTGTGGGCGACTGCCGCGACGATAGGGATTTGTCTGGAGAAACGCATTGATCTCGTCTGCAACGTCACCGTCCAGTCCCACCACGTGAGGTGCTCGACGGGAATGGTTGATCAAGCTGTTGCCGGGTAGCGGATAGTAGTAGTGCGCAGTATTTGCCGATGAGTCTCCATTCAAAACCGCAGCGCATATGAGAAAGGGAGTCAAGACTGAAAATCGCTTGGTAGGACCCATCGTTGATTTATCTCCACTCGAATTGTCGCTAGCACCGTACCAAGAAAGAAGGCTAAAGCGTTTCCTGTCGATGAGGTGCTTTTCTTATCTCTTCAGCGTACGTTCCTTGGCGACATGGTGCTCGATCAACCACCTCAAATCTTCGTTATCGGGTGATGGCGTCCTCATCCCGGAATGAGTTCCGGGTGCTGTCTTGTTGGTTTCGATAAATTCAAGGGTACGCTTGTCCATCCATTTTCGCCTGCGCGCATGCCCATCGGCAAAGGCGAATGTGCTGGCTTTCAGGTGATAGGAAGCCAGTGGATCATAGAATGCCCAGGCATTGGGATTCAGGGGTTCTTCAACACCCCGAATGGCCCAGCCACCCTCATTGGCGCCGTAGCGACTGCCATTGTGTTCTTCTTCGACGAAAACATAATAAAGCGCCGCACTCTTGACATCGTGAATTTTGCGATACCGATAGTAACGACGGTCTTGATACTCGTTGCTAAAGGCATAGCTGACGGTATAGCTCCGCCAGACGTCGCGAGGGGGTACTTGCGTGCTCTTACGGTCGTCGCCCGGGCAGTGATAGGCCCCCACGTCTTCGACATACTTCCACAGGGACCCGGCCCGAATCCCTCGAAAGCGGTCTTCCATCGTTATGTTCGGGGGGGCCGGATTAGAGGCCAGATCATTGCCGCTTGCGTCCTTGGGTCGATGCACCCAGGGCCTTTTGTCCGTGGCCGTGTCATAGCAGGCACGGCTACTGACTAGCCAACCGTCACTGTCATCCGTATACATGATCCACGCCGTAATCAGCGTTTTTTCATTGGCCAGGCAGGCCGACCCTGTCGCCAGCCTCTTGGCAGCCTGGAGAGAGGGCAGCAAAACGGCCATGAGCACGGCAATGATGGCGATCACCACCAACAATTCGATCAGTGTAAAGCCTCTCGTTCTTGTCATGATGGGCCTCCTTAATTTGTACACAACATAAAATAGTAATGTATGTAAAATGTTCGTCAAGTTTTTTTGGGGGAGTGGCGAATTCGATCTGGACATGGTAAAAGCTCGTAAAAGAATGATGCGTCCGCTGTTGTCCCCTATGTTCTTGCATTCGCTGTGGGT
>JADFHU010000660.1 GCA_022567055.1 Planctomycetota bacterium | reverse complement strand
TGCTGGATTGCCAGACTGTCCGGGCTGGAATTGATGCTCCACGGGCGGTGCAATGCCGCCCTTGCCTAGACCTTTCGCCTGTTGTGCAGGCGTTTCCAGTGTCTGTTCGTTACTCATTTGGCGTTCTCCTTGATCTTTTTCGCGATGTGCCTGGCCACTGCCAACCGTTGGTCATGGGGCAAGTCTGCTATGATGTCGATTCGGTCTGAGTCGGGTAGGGTGGCTAGAAGGTCGGCCAGTGCGGCAATATCTGGTGAGGGAGCATCGACGCTCGAAATCTCTGATATTGCGTCATTTTCGGGGCTGGAAAACAAGCCAGAAACAAGATTCTGATTTTCGGGTTCGCTGCCTGAAGCGTGATTGTCTGTAAGTGGTTTAACTGAAGGCTTTTGTGGAATGGCTGGGGGTGGGACTACATTGTTTGTAAACGGATCCGTGATCTGTTTGGCCATGGATCTGGAGGGCGATGCGCCTGTCGCGAAATTCTCCAACTTGTTTCTGGCCGATCTCTAAATGATTGTTCGTCTTCACATTTCTTTGTATCGTAATGACCAAATAGCACTCTCTTACGCTTCAAATATGTCATGAAAGGGTGACCAAAATGAAGTCAAATCGTTTCGGATGTTTCGTAGCGTTTCTTACCCTTGTAACAGTTACGGTCCGGGCCGACATCCCCCTTCCCGAACATCCCCGCCCCGATTTCATGCGACCGCAGTGGATCAATCTCAATGGTCCCTGGTCGTTCAAGTTTGACCCTGACGACGCGGGCATCAAGAGTCAATGGCACCTCGAGCCTTCCCACTACGATCGATCCATCGTGGTCCCCTTCCCCTGGGGCTCGCCGCTCTCAACCGTGCCCGATGAGGCGGACATCGCCTGGTATGCGCGTGATGTCACGGTGCCGGAAGCTTGGAAGGGCAAGCGTGTCTTCCTCGTCATTGGGGCCTGTGATTGGCTGACGACCGTCTGGTTCGCAGGGGAGAAACTCGGCGAGCATCAGGGCGGTTACACGCCCTTTGAATTCGAACTCACCGAGCATGTGACATTCGGCGCCAAACAGACGCTCGTCTTGCGGGTGGACGACCATCGCGCCCCGGAACAGCTCTACGGCAAGCAGGGCTATGGCGCGGCCCGAGGCATCTGGCAGACGCCCTATCTGGAGGCCCGCGGCAGAGAGCCCATCGATGTCATTCAGTTTCTGCCCGACATTGACAGTGAGGAAGTCACCGTAAAGGTCAAACTATTGGAGGCGGCCTCCAGGCCGCTGAAATTAAGACTCTCGATCTCAGACGGCCCCTCCATCACCGAGACAATCCCTGCGGGAGCAAAAGCGATTGAATTCAAGACCCCTATCAAGGACCCCCGTCTCTGGGAATTGGACGATCCCCACCTCTACCACGTGACCGCCACGGTCGGGAACGACGAGGTCAAGACTTATTTCGGCATGCGTGAGATCGGCGTCGTGGATTTGCCGGGAACGGACTATCCCTACGTCTCGCTCAACGGCAAGCCGATCTACTTACAAATGGCACTCGACCAGGCCTACCATCCGCAGGGATACTACACCTTCCCCAGTGATGCCTTCGTTCGTGAAGAGGTGTTGCGATCGCGCTCGATCGGCCTGAACGCCATGCGCGTACACGTCAAGATCGCGCTGCCGAGAAAACTCTACTGGGCGGACCGCCTGGGCATGCTCATCATGGCCGACGTCCCCAACAGTTGGGGCACACCCAATGCCGCGATGCGCAAGGAAATCGACATCGGCCTGCGGGGGATGATCAAACGCGACTTCAATCATCCCTCGATCTTTTCCTGGGTCATCTTCAATGAAACCTGGGGCCTGAGAACGGAGCGGAAATATCTGCCGGAGACGCAAGAGTGGGTCGTCTCAATGGTCAAACTGGCCAAGGCACTCGATCCCACCCGACTGGTAGAGGACAACTCCCCCAATCGCAAAGACCATACGGTCACCGACCTGAACACCTGGCACGCCTACCTGGCGGGCTATCAGTGGATGGATCATCTCAAGGAAGTCTGTGATCAGACCTATCCGGGATCGGGCTGGAACTATGCGGCGGGATACCAACAGAAGCGCGAACCCATGCTGAACAGCGAATGCGGCAACGTGTGGGGCTACACGGGAAGTACGGGGGACATCGATTGGAGTTGGGACTACCACCGCATGATCAATGCGTTTCGCATGTTCCCCAAATGCGCGGGCTGGCTCTACACCGAACATCACGATGTCGTCAATGAATGGAATGGATACTGGAGATTCGACCGCAGTGAGAAATCCACCGGCATGGAGGCACTCCTTCCCGGTATGAGCCTGCGTGACCTTCATGCGCCCTACTACATCACGCTGGGCGACGAGTTGTGCCAAACCGTGGCCCCGGGAGAGCGGGTCAACATCCCCCTCCATGCCTCTTTCTTCGTTGACAGGGTTCCTGGAGGGTCTCTTCGATTGAACTGGGAATTGGTCGCTTGGGATCATACGGGAGAGTATCGTTCGGTCCGCAAGGGCACGATGCAAATACCCTGCAAACCCTGGATGCAGGAAAAACTGGAACCATTGACCCTACGGATGCCGGATAGAGAAAGTGTCGCCCTGCTTCTGGTTTATTTGAAAGACACAGCCGGAACACTCTTGCACCGGAATTTCACGACCTTTCATGTCGTTGGCGAGAACGCATCGAACGATAGTGAAACAACTCTAGACACCGGGACCATCCGCACGGTGCGATTCGATCCGCAGCACTTCTCCAAAGCACAATGGTCGCTGAAGCAGTGGGACGTCATGGGCGGGCTCAAGGTGAACGGCGCCGGGGCCGGGTATTTCGAGTACCGCATTCCCTGGCCGCAAGGACTCACCCTTGAGTCGATCCAAGCGGCATCGTTCCGAGCCGAACTCTCTGCGAAGAGGCTACTGGGAAAAGACAAGAAAGACACGGCCAAACAGGAAGGCAGTTTCATGCTGGGCAAAGGCACCCACGATCCAGGTTTGAATCCCAACGCCTACCCCATGACAGACACGGAGCGGTTCCCCAGCGCGGTCCGTATCCTCATTTCAGGGGAGACACTGGGTGTCGTCGATCTGCCCGACGATCCGGCGGACCATCGTGGGATACTCTCCTGGCACGCTCAACTGAAGGATAGGAAACTGCGGGAAGCCGGTTCCTACGGGTATCTGGTCAGCAAGACACTGTCGCGAGACATGCTGGATAAAGCCAAACGTCAAGGTGAGTTCGTTATACGATTGGAAGTAGATGCAGCGCTGCCGGGTGGACTGGCGATCTATGGCAGAGGGTTTGGGCGCTATCCGGTCGATCCCTGTCTGGTGTTTGCGTTGAGGGATCGGCAATAATCCAGGCAATATCGTAGTCATTTCTGGCAGAGAAGTTGGAAATTGATCTCATCGTCAGAGAACCTGATGTCTTCGCTGAATCCGAGGGCGTAGAAGAACTTCTGGTGACCCCAATGGCTCCGAGGCAGTTTTGGTAGACTTGGCTGGCTCTAAAGATTCGACCTGACAAACAGAGGCGCTGACGAAATGGACAAGTGCCTCTAAGGGATCGGCAAGAAATAAGTTGGACAATTTGGGGTCCAAGTGTGCCCCATATT
>JADFHU010000659.1 GCA_022567055.1 Planctomycetota bacterium | reverse complement strand
GGGGCCGCGGTCGCACTGACGCGCACCGAGTTCGATCTTTTGGCCACACTCTCGGCCGGCCCCGGACGGGCCTACTCCCGCCGTCAGCTCATCGACATCGTGTGGGATCCGTCCTGGGTGGGCGACGAGCGGATCGTGGACGTGCACATCGGGCATCTGCGCCGCAAACTCATTGAGGCACACCCCGATCTTGACTGCATCAGCACGGTCCGAGGGGTCGGTTACCGCATGGCAAGCCGATGAGCAGGCACCGCCCACGAGGCTTGGCCTCCCGGTTCTTCCTGGCGCAAACCATCGTGGTGATCGCCAGCGCCGCCGACCGCCAGATGGCCCACGTCCGTACGTTTCAAAACGGGCAGCATTCGTCCGATTCCCAGAAGATTCTCAACGAAATCGCTGCGGCGAAAGTTGTGCTGCTGAATGCCGAGCAGAATATGGTCTCTGCACGCCAGCGCTATGAACAGACCCTGGACACTTTCAAGATACAACTGGCGCTGGCAACGGATACGGTGTTCACGTTGGACCCCAATGAGCTGAACCTGCTGGAAGAAGAGGGTATCAAGCCGATTCCCTACTCCGCCGAGCAGGCCATTGAGATCGCCCTGGATCGACGCTTGGACCTCGCGAACACGGCCAACCAGATGGAAGACACCGAACGAAAGCTCGTTCTGGCGGCCGAAGGTTTGGGCGTGCAGGTCAACCTGGTCGGCAGTGCCAACGTCGGCTCCACCGCCGATACCGATTGGACCCGTCTACGCTTTCATGAGGGTGCCTACGCGCTGGGCGTCGAGACGGATCTGTTGTTGGACCGTAAGGCCCAGCGGAACGCCTACCGGAAAGCGTTAATTACGGTACAACAGCGGCAGCGGGCATACGATGAACAGGTGGATCAAATCAAGCTGGCCGTGCGACAGGCCTACCGTAATCTGGCCGAAAGGGCTGAGTCCTACCGTATCCAGCAGCTCGCGCTCACACTCGCCCGGGAACGTGTTGAAGAGGAAAAGCTGTTGTTGAACATTGGCCGAGGGACGGCCCGGCTCTTGCTGGATTCGGAAGATGCCTTGGTGGCGGCACAAGATAGAGTTATCCGAGCCCTGGTGGATCATACCATCGCCAAACTCAGCTTTTTCCGAGACGTGGGCGTACTACAGGTCAAACCAGATGGAATGTGGGAGCAAAACACACTATGAACCAAGAGACAGAGCATCCAAAACAGAGTAGTCCCGCCAGTCGAAATCAGCCCTTTGGGCCCACGAAATCGCGCGGAAAGGCACGCCGTTTGACCTTGTTGGTGGTGGTTGGCGCCATGGCCACCACGGCGATCGTGGCGGCCAAGTGGAACATGGGAGAGAGTGACGATGCCATCGGTAGCACCTTCGCGGCCCAGCGGAGTGAGCTCATCATCACGGTGACCGAAGGCGGTAGCATTCGCGCCCACAAGTCGATCAAATACACCTGTGAAGTCGAACGCCGGGGCGGCGGTGATATCACTATCCTGAGCGTGGTCCCGGCCGGGACCTACATCACTCAACAGGACGTCGACAACGGCATGGTTCTAATTGAACTGGATGCGTCGGCGCTGGAGGAAAGTTTGGTCAGCGAAAAAATGGAGCTCAACGGCGACCATGAGACGATGACGTCCGCCGAAGAGGCCTAGCTCATTCAGAAGATACAGAACGGCAGCGACGTGGCGGAGAGCCACCTCGCGGTTCGATTCGCACTGATGGACCTACAGAAGTACCTGGGTGCGGACTTAGCCTATCAGTTGACGGCCGACATCAAGGATGCGAACGATCTATCGGCGTATGTCGCTCCCCTGCTCGAGCAGGTGCAAACCGACCCCAACCTACTCGATGGGTCAGCGGCCGGTCAGGAACTCAAGGGCTTCGGTGATCAGATCGTGATCGCCCAGGGCAACATGAAAACGGCCCAGGCGCAATTGATCGGAACGCGGAAACTCCACGATGCCAATTACGTCTCCGACCTGGACCTCGATCGAGACGAACTGATCGTCGTCAACCGAACATTCGCCGAGGAAGATGCTGGGGTGAATATGGAGCTCTTCCTCGCCTACGACTTTCCCAAAAACGCGGAACAGTTCCTCAGCAACTACATCGAGGCGGGTCGCAAATTGCAGCGGACCTACGCCCAGTGTCGTTCGCTCATCGCCCAGACCCAGGCGAAACGCCTCAACGCCAAGGAGATATTCCTTGCCCAGGAAAAGAGAGTCGCCAAAATGGAAACTCAAATCGCCAACTGCGTCATGAAGGCCAAGGCACCCGGCTTGGTCATCTATGGCAGCGGCGACAGCAGTGACAGGTTCCGGATGATGCGGGGCCGTAGTGGCGGCGGCGGGATGATCGCCGAGGGTGAGTCGGTCTACGAGGGTCAGACCCTCCTCTCCATGCCGGACACGGCCTCCATGGTGGCCGAAATCAGCGTGCATGAAACCGAAGTGGACAAGGTCCGTCCCGGCCAGTTGGCCGAGATCGTCATGGATGCCTTTCCGGACACACGCCTGGAGGGCGAGGTGCTGGAAGTCGCGCCCCTGCCCGATCAGCAACGGGGATTCATGAGCCCGGATATCAAGGTCTACAAGACCTTAGTCAGAATCAATGGGACCCACGACTTTCTCCGGACGCGGATGTCCTGTAAGGTCGAGATCCTGGTTCACCACCTCGAAGATGTCGTGGTCGTGCCGATTCAGGTGGTCGCCAACCGCGGCGGACGCAAGGTCGTCTACGTGAAGACGGCCCAGGGTGGCAGCGAAGAACGCGAGGTCGACACGGGCGCGTTCAACGATACCTTCGTGCAGATTGTGTCAGGACTGGATGAGAATGAGGAAGTCCTGCTCAGTCCTCCCCTGATGACCGGGGGCAGTGCCTCGCAGGCCTTTCAGGGTCGGCGGTCGCGGCTCGGGCAGGCAGCGGATGCCAACGACGGTGCTGCCGGGCCCCAAGGGAGGCCAACGGCGAACATCGGGCGTCCGAAGGCGGGCCAGGGTCGAGGGCCCGAGGGATCCGGACCGACGGCTGAGAGGATCAAACAAATGACCCCGGAACAGAGAGAACAGATGAGACAACGCTTTCAAGGCCAGGGTGGCCGAGGAAGCGGCCAAGGCGGCCCCAGACAGGGACGCGGCGGCCAAGGGCCACGGCGGGACGGAGGCGGCGGCGAACGATCCAGTCCGCCCGGGTCGCAAGGTCCGCGAAATCAGCCATAGGTTCGGAGAACAGCGCACGCAGACTAGACTCCCAGGGAGTTGGCAACCATGATACAGTCCCAAGAGCCGCAAGGGTTCGAAAAAGACACGGCCATTCTGGCGATGCACGGCCTGTGCAAGAGCTATTATCTCGGCGGCGAAGAGTTGCGGGTGCTGCGGGACATCAACCTCACCATCACCAGTGGCGAGTATGTCGCCATCATGGGCCCTAGTGGCTCGGGCAAGTCCACCCTGCTCAACCTGATCGGGTGTCTGGATCGTCCCACACAGGGTGACTACCTGCTGGGCGGGCAGAGTGTCTTGACGCTGGACGACGATCAACTGTCCATGATCCGGGGTGAGCGCATCGGGTTTGTCTTCCAGTCCTTTAAACTCATTGCTCAACTCAACGTGGTCGAGAACATAG
>JADFHU010000658.1 GCA_022567055.1 Planctomycetota bacterium | reverse complement strand
AGAATCCGGAAGGGCAGTAATCAATGATCCCCAGGAGAACGCCCATAATGGGTTTGAGAGCCGTTCTCTTGACTCAACGACACTGAACGCCTATTCTCTGTTCCCTCATGAAAAAGCAAATCCCTATTAGCAAATGGGTCGACGGAGAGCTGTGGATCGACATCACGCCTGCCAACTGAGAAGACGCTGAAAGAGGGTGGGTACGAGGCGCGGGGTATTGATACGGGACCCGGCGTAGGTCGATTCGCGCTGTGCGTCGAGCAAATTGTCGTCGACTCGGTCAAGGCCTTGGCAACGAGAGCGAAGCGGCTGTGACTTAACAAGAAAAACAGGGCAGAACCATGCGAACATATCAGGTTGAGCCAGTGATCCTCCTCGGAGCCTTGGTTGCGTTGGTGAGTGCGGGCGCCTTGGGTGTCCAAGCGGCGCCCGCGGATCTGATATTGACCGGTGGAAAAATCGTCACGCTGGCCGAAGCGCAGCCACAGGTTGAGGCGCTGGCGATCCAAGGCGATCGCATTCTGGCCATCGGCGATCAGCGAGAAATTGAAAAGCGATGGGGTGGCCCCGAGACGCGAATAATCGATCTGAAGGGCAGGCTGACCATTCCGGGGTTTATCGAAGGGCATGGACACTTTCTGGGGCTCGGCGATTCGTTGATGATTCTGGACCTTTCCGGCGCCGCGAACTGGAGCGCCGTCGTGCGCCGGGTTGCCGAAGCCTGCGCCGCGGCCCAGCCGGGCGTGTGGATTCGGGGCAGGGGTTGGCATCAGGACAAATGGGACGAGACGCCTCAACCTGCCGTCGAAGGATTGCCGGTGCACCGCCGGCTCAGTGAGTTGACACCTGATAATCCGGTTTTCCTGACGCACGCTAGCGGCCATGCCTCATTCGTCAATGCCAGGGCGCTGGAACGCGCAGGGATCGACGGCGCCACTCCCAATCCACCGGGTGGCGAAATCCTGCGCGACGAGGATGGAGCGGCCACCGGTTTCTTGCGTGAATCGGCGCAATCGCTGGTTCGCGTTGCCATGGGGCGTTCGCCCGGCTCCAAAGGGACGCAGGATCGCAGAATTCGCCAGGCGCAATTGGCCGCGAGGGAATGCCTGCGCCACGGCGTCACGTCATTTCACGACGCAGGTTCCAGTTTTTCCGATGTGGATTTCCTGAAGAAACTGGCGGAGGAAGGCCGCCTGCCGCTACGGCTGTGGGTCATGATCCGGGCTTCTTACACCGAACTCGCCCGTCGACTGGAGGATTCTCGGTTGGTTGGATACGCCGACCATCGGCTGACCGTTCGGGCGATCAAGCTCTTGCTGGACGGCGCGCTGGGCTCGCGCGGAGCCTGGCTGCTGGAGCCTTACGCGGACGCCCCCGACAGCGTCGGGCTGAATCTTGTTTCATTAGAATCCTTGCGCAGGATCGCCGATCTCGCGGCGCGAAAGGATTTTCAACTGTGCGTGCACGCCATCGGGGATCGGGCGAACCGCGAGGCCCTGAATGTTTTTGAGCAGACCTTCCTGAAGTACCCGAGGCGGGAAGATCGGCGCTGGCGGATCGAACATGCGCAGCACCTGCATCCGGACGATATCCCGCGATTTGGCCAATTGAAAATCATCGCATCGATGCAGGGCGTTCACTGCACTTCCGATGGAACCTGGGTCCCGGACCGGCTGGGCGCCGATCGCTCCCGATCCGGCGCCTACGTCTGGCAGGACTTATCCCGTTCAGGCGCCCTGATCGTCAACGGCACAGATACGCCGGTGGAGCGCATCGATCCGATCGCCTGTTTCCATGCGTCCGTGACTCGGCGACTATCCGATGGGACATTGTTTTATCCCGAGCAGCGCATGGGTAGAATGCAGGCATTGAGGTCCTACACCATCAATGCGGCGCAGGCTGCTTTCGAGGAGGACATCAAGGGATCTCTGGAACCGGGAAAGCTGGCGGATATCGTCGTATTGTCCAAAGACATACTGACCTGTCCCGTGAAGGAGATCCCTAAATCCAAGGTCGACCTGACCATCATCGGTGGACATATTGCATTTGAACGTGAAGACCCGGCAGGCGGCTCTAATTGATCTCATTCAGTTGTTTCTACTGCTTCTTCACTATTTCGAGCCACGGATCGTAAAGCACAATTCTGTCTCTTATCTCCGTCCAACAGGCCGGGTTCTCTCGTCGGGCCTCGCCTCTATTTAACGCCATCCTCAAGGACTTTCTGGATGGCATAGTATGCCGGTTTCGGCTTCAATTCCCTATCGAAAATCGCGCCGAACCATTCTCTGTGCCACCCGGTGTTGTCTCCGATGTGCCATGTGTTCCAGCCTACAACACCGGTCGAACGTTTCGAAATCAAAACCTCGACGATCTTTGCGTAGGTGTAGGCCTGATCTTCGAGTGTCTGTGGCGTGACGCCATGCTTCTGCCACACGCTCGCCTCGGTGACGTGGAATTCGAGGTGGTTCGCATGCGCCCAATCGATGAGTGCTTCCAGCTTTTCCACGTTTCCAGGCGTCGCCCACCCATTGTCGACATGCGCCTGCCAGCCGATGCCGTCCACCCTTAGTCCCTGCGCACGGAGGTAGCCGACAGTATCCTTGATCAGTTGCCAGGACCCCTCCTTGTTCATGTCCTCGTGATGGTTATAGATGAGCTTAATGTCCGGGGCGTGTTTGGTAGCGATCTCGAATGCCATTTTGATGTATAAGGGTGTCTTGTTCCTGTCGGTGTCCTGGCCGATGATGTACCAGGGCACTTCCCAGCCTCTTCCCGGGGCGTTCTTCTTCCATTGATTATTCTGTGTGGTCTCGTTGACCACATCCATGTAGTCAAAGCCGGGGACCCCGTTGTACCGTTTACAGACCGCTGTGAGAAACTCTCGGAGATTGGTCTCGAGTTCTTGCGCCGTTCTTGCATCGTCCTGCGCCCAGGACGAGCACTGGGGGCTGACCGGGCAGTGCATGCGCAGCACCTGGCCATTCTCGGCGATGTGCTTGACCCATGCGTCGGGACGTTCCCAGGTCCAGGTCTCAGGATCGGGGTGAAAGCTCCACTGTTTGAAATCGTTTTCCGGAGTGACATAGCTGAATTCCCGGTCCAGGACTGCTCCCGTATCGCTGCCAAGCAGTGCCGCACCGGTCGTGGCACCGATCAGGACATTTCCCTCCGGGTAGTTACGTTGGACAATGTCGCGGAGCCTATCACCCGTTGGGAAGGGGATTGGGTCATCCGCAGAAAGAGCAGTGGCAGCACAGGAACAAAATCCTGAATAGATTAGAGAGAAGAGAGTAAATATCGTCGTCAATTGCTTCATAATTCTCTCCTAAGGAAGGATGTCGCGTAGCGTATTGAGTACTCGAAAGACTTACACGCGTGGCCCGCCCTCTGTTTGATACGCATTGGCGAAACCAGTGCAATATGACACTCAATCTGGCGGGTTCGCTACCAGTACCTGATCCCCACATCTCGTTCCCCGTGCCCTATGATCACCGTAATCCAGCCTGGAGCAGGCCTATATTCAACAAACATGATTGCAGGCGTCTTTTCCAGGCGTTCTGGTTCTGAAGCCTTCTTTCCGTTTAGAATCATGATGTTGGTATCATCAGACTTGAAGTATTTATAGTCGTC
>JADFHU010000062.1 GCA_022567055.1 Planctomycetota bacterium | reverse complement strand
AATCACGAACAAGGTCCATGCAATACGATTGGTGTAGTTGTAGCCTTGATTCCTGAAGAACAGAACCCAGACGACCGAGAAGAATGGCAGAGCTGCGGATTCCCAAATCCGTTGGTCTGTTTGATATTCTTTTCACGTTGCACCTGTATCACGATATAAGCTGTCGTAGCTGACGTTCTACCTCAAGAAGTCACTTGATTGCCAGCGTTCACAGAATTCTCTAACATCGACTGGACTAAGGGATCGGCAAGAAATAAGTTGGACATTTTGGGGTCCAAGTGTGCCCCATATTGGGTCGCGCCCGATTGAGCGAAACCACAGGCGTAGCTGTTCTACGTCGCGGATTTTGCGATTGAGAAGCGATCCAAGATGGGGTGCAATTGGGCATGCAAAAGTCCAAGTTATTTCTTGCCGGTCCCTAAGAGCTTGCAGTGATATTAAATCACCGCATTTGACTTTCATTAGCTTTCGGATCCATCCACAAAATGTGGTCGTTGACCACTTTTGTTCATCCGGAACGGACTATAATTCTCGGACGCCAATTGGATCACAGTACGAATGCAGAATATACCCGCAAAGTCTCTTCCTAAAGATCACTAATAGGGCCGCCTTAGTTGATGAAACGACAACAGTTTTCTAACCGGGAACTATGCCTCAAGTGACCCTCTTTATGACCTGAATATGCTGCGTTGCTGAACTGCCAATTGTTGACGGAAAGCAAGGATTTCAATAACGATGTCATGTTTGCTCCTGAGAATCAGCTTTAGACGCAAAAAGATGAATCTGCTAGGGATTTCCGATATTGTTTTCCCCCGAATATTCTCATAGAATCCAGGCTCAATCGATATTCAGGAAGCATCCATAAGCCGTTGGAATCTATTAAGTTCGAATTGTTGAGTAGAATAGGGACAAGGTCAAGGACCATCATGTTGAATTCAATGTTTTCAAATGACAGGTGTCCAATGTGTGAGATTCATGAATTGAGACGATGGAAGGTGGGTCTGTTACTTTGTCTGAGTGTGACACTCGTGTGGTGTTCGAACGTAGGGGCAAAAGAGAAAGGTATCCTGCAAGAACACCCCAAGGCCAGACCCAATACCGGCGATCTTCGAATTGAACGCCAACCGTTAAGATTGTATGGCAGTATGGAGAAACTCATTCGTGGTATTCGGGACCACCGGGCTTTGGATCTCAATTCCGAATACTATCATGAGGCCAAACCCGACCAGAGCTACCAGCAGTGGCAACAGCAGGCACGCCATTGCCTGCGCACCGGATTGCACTATGACCAGGGCCCCCTTGATCTCAACGCCGAGGTACTCAGGCGTGAAGAAACCGATGAGATCATACGAGAGCTGGTCACGTTTGACACCGCTCCCTGGTTTCGCGTCAAGGGATATTTTCTCATGCCCAAAAACGCACAGCTTCCCCTGCCCGGCTTGGTGGTATTCCATGCCTGGGGAGGACCCATGCTTTTTGGCAAGGAACGTATTGTGAACACCGGTCGAGACCATCCGGTACTACAACGCCATAGAGCAAGCTACTATGATGGCAAATATCTGGCGGAAGAACTGGCTAAGAGCGGCTATGCGGTCCTCACGATTGACAACTATCACTTTGGTGAGCGTTCGCCCAGGGGGATCCACGGCATTCCCGATGACCTGGATCCCTTCACGCTGTCCGAAGCGGAGTATAAGGACATGGACGGGAAAACACGAGGCTTGCTCTACCTGGGTATGCGTCAGCTCAATTGGGCCGGGACCACTTGGGCCGGTATCAACTTTGGTGACGACAGTCGCTGCGTGGATTATCTTTTGAGCAGACCGGAGGTCGATCCCAAGCGGATTGGGTGCACGGGGTTATCCGGAGGAGGGTGGCGTACGGACATGTTGGTTGCTCTGGATTCCAGGATTAAGGCGGCTGTCAGCGTTGGATGGATGACAACGGGAGACTATCAGCAGATTTACAACGTGGAGGGGGCATGCGGGACATTCACCATGCTGCCCGGTGTATGGGATCGAATCGATATCCCTGATCTGATTGCCATGTCGGCGCCGTGCGCCTCGATGGTGATTGTGGGCACGCGCGATAGGCTCTTCCCACCCGAAGCCGTCAAGGAGGCTAATCGACAGATTCAAAAGGCTTATGAATGGGCCGGATATCCGGAAAGATTCAGGGCTTATAATCCTCCAAAAGTTCACTGCTATGATCTTCAAATTCAACAGGAAGCCACCCAATGGCTCGACCGGCATCTCAAGTGATTTGGCTGGCCGATACAGCGTTTGTTGAACTGTGGCGTTCGGGAGATTTCGAGGAGCCCCCAAGAGCCATGCGCCTAGATTTGTTCGACAACAGTCTGACCTAGGGATACACCGGATAATCCGCTACAATGTCACCGCGTTCGGCTTGGACTGTTGTCTACCGCGGTATTCCAATTTGAGTAGACCCTCTCGGAGAATGATGATGTGTCAAATACGGTTGTACAATTCTTGTCTCTTGCTCTTCTGCTGTATCATGACCGGATCGGCATGGGCCCAATCCGTTCCTAAGGAACGGAGAATCACCCACCGTGAACAATCGCTCATGATCTATGAGCCATTTAAGGCGGAAGAGCTGTGGAAGCGGATCGAAATCCCGCCCTCTCCGCCGTTGAATCGTGAGCAGGCACTTGAGTCATTTAGAACCGCGCCTGGTTTTCGGATCGAATGTGTGGCCGCCGAACCGCTGGTCGTGGATCCCGTGCAGTTTGAGTTTGATGCCGATGGTCGCATATGGGTGGTAGAAATGCGTGGCTACATGCGGGATATGGAAGGAAAGGGTGAAGGGGATCCGATCGGCCAGATCGTTGTACTGGAAGACACCAATGGCGATACCTTCATGGATAAGTCGACCGTATTCCTTGGCGGGCTGGTCATGGCGAGGACCGTACAGTTTGTCCAGGGAGGCGTGCTGGTCCAGGAACCACCCCATCTATGGTACTGTCAGGATACGGACGGGGATCTCCGGTGCGATACAAAACGATTGGTGGGTCAATTCGGCAGGCCGGGAAATCCACAGCATACTGATAACGGCTTATTTCGTGCCATAGACAACTGGATGTATAACGCCGATTCAAGCGTTCGGCATAAGTTCATTGACGGCAAGCTGATTGAGGAGAAGACCGCACGCCGCGGACAGTGGGGAATCACCCAAGATGATTACGGTCGCCTATACTACTGTTATGAAAACAGGCCCCTGCACGCAGACCTGGTGCCCTCCGAGTTCATCCTTCGCAACAGGCACTTTCAACAGAGACTGGATGGCGGCCGAGATTTCTATGGCATGAATACGGGGATCGGAGCCGATTCTAAGGAAATCCATCCGATTCGCGTTGCCCCGGGAATCACATTGGGCGGGAACGAACTGCGTGAGGATGGAACGTTACGTACGTTTACCATCGCCGCTGGACCCTCGATTTATCGCGGTGATCAATTTCCTCCCAAATACTACGGATGTGCCGTTATCCCAGAATCAGGAGGGAACCTCATTCGTTTGAGCGAACTGGGCGGGGACGGCGTGAATATCTCGGTGCGGAACTATTTCGAGCAGGAGAAGCTAGAATGGGTCGCTTCCACAGACGAACGCTTTCGGCCCGTCAACAGCCGCACGGGCCCCGATGGAGCCGTTTATGTCTGCGATATGTATAAGGGCATCATAGAGCACGTCGTTTTCCTCATGCCTTACATGCGAAGGTACATCGAGAAACAAGATCTGGAAGATCCCGTGGGATGGGGCCGCATCTATCGTATCCGCTGGGAAGGCAAGCCGTTGGGGGAAGTGCCGAAGATGTCCCAGCAGGGACCTGAGCAATGGGTCCGGCATCTTTCTCATCCAAATGGATGGTGGCGTGATACGGCACAGCGCCTATTGGTCGACGCTAAGGCGATCGATCAAACCGAGGCGTTGCGAAGGCTGGCGACAAGCGGTGACAGCCCATTTGGACGATTGCACGCACTGTGGACACTGGAAGGCATGGGCCAATTGGATTGGGCGATCGTCGATCTGGTGATAGGGGACGAGGATGCCATGGTCCGCGCCGCAGCCATTCGTCTGGCCGCACGGTTCAACACTATGGGAGATGTGGCACTTGACCGCATTAGCGCTGCTTTCGCTGATGAACGACCCGTGGTTCGCCTCCAGTTGCTCATGACCCTCGGAGCATTTCGTAGTGACCGCGCGGAGGCGTTGACGGCTAAGATTGTGTTGCAGCACCGGGAGACTCTGTACTACGCTGCAGCGGTCAGCGGGTTGGAATCGCGAGAACTTGAGTTTCTCCAACGTCTGCTGACCGATCCTGTGGCTCAGCAGCATTCCCGGGCGCCCACCGAGCTCTACACCATGCTGGCCATGGCCGTCTTTAATGAAAGTCATCCCAATCGGGTCGCCAGTTTGTTGGACATGGTCACCGAACAACTGTCCCGGCGGCCCTTGCTCAGTGATGCACTCATCGAAGGCATTCATAGCGCCCACCTCAGTCGTCGCAAATGGCCCAAACCAATCCGATTACCGCATCGCCCGTCACTCTTCGTCGGACCTAACAATACTGCGAATCTGAAGCAAAAGCAGCAGCTCGACAAACTATTACGAGTCATCACCTGGCCCGGAGACACCACAGCTCGCGCCGTAAAACCTGAATCACGTCCCCTGACGCCCGAGGAAGCGCAACGGTTTGCGCAGGGCCAGGCGGCGTACGCGGCAAGCTGTTTTGCTTGTCACGATCGGGATGGGCAAGGGCAGGAGGGAAGAGCACCCTCGCTCGTCGAGTCGGAGTGGGTCAATGGTCCACCGCGGCGTCTGGTACGAATAGCGCTCCACGGCCTGGCCGGGCCCTTGGATGTACACGGCCAAACCTGGAACATGGTCATGCCCGGGCTGGGAAGTTCTCCGGGGATGAACAATGAACACATGGCCGCAGTCTTGACCTATGTGCGGCGTGCCTGGGGAAACTGGGGCGAGCCCATCGATGCGCGGCTGGTGGCCAGAGTGCGTTCAGCGTCCGCGAGCCGTCAATATCCCTGGACCACAGCGGAACTCGTCGATGCGGAGGACGGCAAAGTGACACCCCGGCAGACCGAGCCGGTGGTGGCCCCTCTTGATCCCCTGGCCAATTATCGTAAGGCTGTCCTTGGCGGCGACGCTGAACGGGGTCGCGTCCTGTTTCATACGAATTTGAGCCTGCGGTGTCGCGCCTGCCATGTGGTAGGGGAAACCGGTGGAGGATTCATTGGCCCGGATCTCACCGAAGTAGGCGCGCGGGCCACGCGTGAGTATTTACTCGAATCGCTGATCAATCCGAGCGCCCAAATTGTTGAAGGGTTCCAAACCGTCATGCTCCAAACCGACGACGGCTGGTTTACGGGGACCTTGGTAGCCGAGGACGATGAGCGAATCCTTATCTCCCCGCCGACTGGAGGTCAAGCGTTCATTGCTAAAGACAAGATCGAAGAACGTTTTGTCAGTTCCATCTCAAGTATGCCGCCGGTCGGGCAGTTATTCTCAGCCGTTGAGATTGGAGATTTGGTGGCTTACCTCGCGTCGTTGAAGAAGTCAACGTCGACGGAAGAATGAACGCCCTGTCCCGATAGAGTCGGCTAGACCTGATCGTGAATGATGAATGGGTGTACTTGTCAAGGGCCAACGGGACCACTGTACGATGGCAGAATATACCCGTAAAGTCTCGTCAGAAAGATCACCAATAGGACCGCCTTAGTGGATGAAACAACGAGAGTATTCCAACCAGGAACTATGCCCCCAAGTGACCCTCTTCATGACCTGAAAAAGCCAATTCATATCCTGAAATGTATGTCTCCATTTTTGACGGCTTGCAGGGCCCCACCGGATATCGATGGTCTGGTCAAGGACTTGGATTTGAGTTTCTCCACGAGGCAGAATAGACCCCCAGAGTCGGATCAGGCCAGATTTTGGGCCTGTTTTCCATTGATCGGCCTTTCCCTCGGGGTATAATCATTTCTATGGTTTTAAGGGACCGTCCATGGAAATCGATCATACTCAGCCTTTCCTCGAACCCCCCCGCGGGTTTTTCTCGTCGCTTAAATACCTTGGCCCAGGGTTGATTCTCTCAGCGGCCGTTGTAGGCTCCGGCGAACTCATTGCGACGACCACGCTGGGGGCGAAGGCGGGATTCGCTGTGCTCTGGGTGATCCTCTTGGGCTGTTTTCTCAAGGTCGCAGTGCAACTGCAGTACGGCCGTCAGGCGATCGCGCATGGGCAGGCATCCTTCAGTGCTTGGAATGCGGGCAAGGGAACAAGGCTTTTCGGACTCCATTGGTCGGTCTGTTTCGGATTCATCTATCTGCTCAGCATGCTGGTTGGCCAGGGCGGTGTTTTGGGCGGCGCGGCACAGGCGGCCCAGTACTGGTTTCCCAACGCGCGCACGGAAGTCGTCGCTGTCGCTATCGCCGTCGCGCTGGCGTTGCTTGTCTTTCGCGGGACCTACCGGCACATCGAGGTTCTGGCGATCTTGTTCAACGTGCTTTTTACGTCGCTCGTCCTGTACTGCGTATTCGCTGTGCAGCGCACCGAATTTTCTTTCGGATGGAACGACGTCGCGGGCGGCTTTTCCCTGCAGGTGCCGTCAGGGGCACGGGCCCTTGCCCTCACAGCCTTTGGCATCACGGGATTGTCGGCGGGCGAGATCGTTGTCTATCCGTCCTGGTGCATTGAAAAGGGTTATGCCGCATGGGCAGGACCACGGGACGGTTCTCCCGAGTGGGCCGCGCGGGCTCGTGGCTGGATGCGCGTCATGACGTACGACGCCCTCGTCTCGCTCGCCGTCTACACGGTGGCGACAGTGTCCTTCTATTTTCTCGGCGCAGCCGTGCTGCACCCCCAGGGAGACGTGGTTGATGGCGGCAATGTGATACAACAGTTGTCGCAGATCTTCATCGGCTTGACCGGCGGTGAAACTCTTTTCATGGTGGGGGCGTTCTTGGTGTTGTTCTCGACCGCCTTCTCGAACCTCGCGGGCCATTCCAGATTATGGGTCGATTTCTTCGGGATCTCCCGCATCTGCGATTCCTCAAACGTCGCGACCCGGAAACGGCTGCTCACTATCCTGGCCTGGGTGATGCCTGTGTTCTGGTGTCTTTCCTACATCGCGGTGCAAAAGCCCATCGCTCTGGTGATCGTCCTTGGCATAGCCAATTCTATCTTCCTGTTGGTGGTTGCTTACCAGGCCCTGGTATTCAGGTATCGCAATACCGACCCGGCACTGACACCCTCAAGAGGATTTGACGTGTTTCTCTGGTTGAGCGTGCTCGCTATAGGCTTCATGGCCGCTCGAGTCGCATGGCTCACGTACCTTGGTGCAACTTGAGGGTAAGGGACCGAATATGAAAGGAAAGACTCTGAATCCGGAAAATGACCAACGCCGCTATCGGGCCGCTGCAGTCTATGATTTCGTCGAACAATCCCTCCTTAAATCCGGGGTGGAAGAAAGCGGGGCGAAATCAACGGCAAATGGTCTCTGGCAGGCGTCATTGCGGGGCGTGGACTCCCATGGCGTTCGCCTGCTGCCGCATTATCTTAAGGCAGTCAAAGGCGGGCGCATCAATCCGAACCCGGAATTTCGCTTCGAACAGACCAGCCCGTCGACCGGACGCTTCGACGCGGATCATGGGTTCGGCCACGCAGCGGGCATCCGCGCCATGCGCCATGCCATGGAACTGGCCCGGGAGGCCGGTTCGGGTCACGTCGCCGTACGCAATTCCACTCACTGTGGATCCATGGCCTATTTCGTGCTCGAGGCGTGCACGGAAGATATGATTGGCACGGCGTACACCCACGCCACGCCCAAGATGCGCTCGGCCAATGCCTCCGGGACGTTCTTTGGCACAAATCCCATCTGTATGGCGGCACCCATGGTCTCCGAAGGTCCGTTTTGCTACGACGGCGCGACAACACTCATGAGTGCCAACAAGATCCGACTGTATGTCGATCGGGGCCTCGAACTGCCACCAGGCTGCGGCGCTGACAAGCACGGCATCGAAACAAGGGTTCCCGATCAAGTCGCCCAACTGCTCCCGATCGGCGATTACAAAGGTTTCGGAATCGCCATGATGGTCGACATTCTCAGCGGCCTGCTGACCGGTATGCCAACGGGCGACAATGTTTCCGATATGTTTGAGGATCCCATGTCTCAAAAGCGTCACCTCGGCCAGTTCTACGGCGCGATTCGCATCGACGCCTTCGAAGAGCCCGAGCGCTTCAAGACACGGCTGCAGGAGATGGCCGATCGTATCCGCCGCGAACCCCGGCAGGACCCGGAAGTAGCGGTCCTAGTTCCCGGTGACCCGGAAAAAGCGTACCAAGCCGACCGCGAGGTGCACGGCATCCCCATCAACCCGATGGTTATTGAACAGTTCGAAACGGTCGCCCGGCATTTAAAAATCGAGCCGCTGTGAGTGAGACGTTCGGACACGTAGACGGTCTCCTTACATTTTATCGGTTTTGCAAGTCTTTATTTTTCAATATCTTGTCTGCCAATACTCCATAATTACCATCGTGTTTTTGTGAATGGATAAGATAGAGTGAAAGCAAACCGCTGTCTTCATGTTTATGACCCGTAGACCTGTGGGCACGCCGCAGGGGGTTCTTATTGTTATTGTCCATCCGGCCTTTTTGTGCTGCGTTGCTGAACAGCCGATTATTTGCTTTGTGCGCGCTTCGAATTGAGACGAAAACCTCTGTTGAAACGCTCGAGACAATCTTCCTTCGTCCCCTCAAACAGATACATTTTGCCCCGAATCGTTTTCGTCTCGCCCGGCGCCAGCGGTCCCACGCCGATCGAAAGGTGCATACAGTGCCACGGATTATGACCTTGCGCGGAGATAAATGATTCCCACGCAATTCCCATTACCCATGTCTTGTCATCAGACTCGCGGAGGAGGAGTCCGCCGTAGGCGTCCACTTCCGATGTAGGCCACTTTGAAGAGAATACAAAATGATCGTTATTGCGTCCTTTCTTCCAGTCCATGATCGCCGTTCGCGAATCGTGGTTGAAATGGATCTCCCTGCCCTTAAGTAGACGCAATCCGTCCGAACCGAGGAAGTAAGTGTGGTCATGCCCTTGGTCAAGAAAGGCCGTATTCACCTTCATCTGGTCACTTTTTCCTGGATTGAGGCAGGGAATGATCGCCGCTATAGGTGGCCAATTATGGTCGGAGGTATTGGTGATCCGGAGCGTCAAGTCTGCGCCGTCGTCGGAGGCCTTCGCTGTCAATTTGATCCGTTCCGAATCAATTTTGGCCGATCGGCCATCTGGCGCGATTGTCCATTCCCATTCGGCCGATCCTTTTGAATGCTCGCTTTTGTTAAGGGCGTCAAACAGATGCCATTCGTAGAACCACAGGTAGGAGAACCCATCGGCGCCTTCGTCGGAATTGAGTGAAATGCCCGCATGGAGGTTCTGGTTTTGGTTTCGCCAGCCCCAGTAATCGAGTTTCAAAGGAAGGGGATCTGTTCTTCTCTCATTCGACCATGCAATTGGTGAAAACTGGAAACTCATCACGATGACCAAAAGTGTCAAAAAAGCGGTTCGCATATCTTCTTCCTTTCGGCGATGACAATTATCGATTTTACCTTTTGAGATACCGATCGGCGCCCCAGGGGTTTCGCCCTTTGCCCAAGCCCGTGTTCGTAGCGTTGCGGATCCAACTGTACTTGTCAATGGCCAATGGGACCCCTGTACGAAGGCTGAATATACCCGCAAAGTCTCTTTAGAAAAATCACTAATGGGACCGCCTAAGTTGATGAAACGAGAACAGTTTTCCAACCAGGAACTATGCTCCACAAGGGACCCGCACCTGTTCACGCAAGTAAGCAATCGCTTTGTAGAGTTCCTTGTCAATGGAATTGGCCAGACAGGTGTAAACCTCAGTTCTCTGCCTCGTCGCGAACACGTTTCGCGACATCCGCGAAATCCGTAAACACACCGTCAACTCCGTAGACTCTAAAAAACGTCTTCAGTTCCGCTTCCACATCTGGATACTTCGACGGCACCTGATCGACCCGAAACGTGTATGGATGCACCCGCAGCCCCTTCTGATGCGCCCGCTCGACCACGTCGGGATCGGATTCGATCATCTGTTTGGATGGCCCGATCCCGTCTGCGAAACGGGCAATCTCTTGAAGCTTTTCGTCAGATAGTTTATCCGCTCCCGTCAAGAAGATCTGCGGTGCTTTACACCCCAATTCATCTCGCAGTTTTTGCAGCGGTTCCGCTTCAAAACACTGGATATAAATCAACGAGTCGCGGTCCATATACCCATACACTTTCAGAATTGCAACAAACGCTTCCTCCATAGGCAAGCCTTCCTTCGCATGCCAACTCGGTTGCTTCAACTCTGGATAGATCCCGATTCGATCTCCGGTCGATTCGTTCAATCCTTGAACCAGTTCGATCATTTCGCGAAATGTCGGTACCTCGAACGACGAATGCCCCTTGGGAAATCGGTTCTTGAGTCGCTCCTCAGCTCGCAATGTCTTAATCTCCACCAGCGAAAAGTCCGCGGCGTAATACCGCCCATCCGCACGTGCCCGATCAGGAAACGCGGTCTCGACGTTCGTCGTCGCGTCAAGGTGAATGTCATGCAGACAAATGAAATGTCCGTCCTTCGTGCGAACGAGGTCCGGCTCAATGTAGTCCGCACCCATCGCATACGCCGCTGCATAGGCCTCAAGTGTGTGCTCGGGCAAATATCCACTCGCACCCCGATGCGCTATGACAAGTGGACTTTCCGCAATGACATTCGTGGCCATGATTCCCATTCCCAATAGAATTCCGGTTATTCGCATGACTTTCTCCAGTTTCCCCATGTAACCTCAAATCGTTCTGGCATACTCGACGCAATTCAATCAGACTTAGAGTGCCTACCAAAATGAATCGTAGCACTGAAAACGAACGTTTCTGCGACTGGCAAGGAAGGCGAAGCAGGCCGTCCGAGGACGGTCGATGGAGCCTGACACCGTCCAGACACAGAATAAGCCGTTTGAATGCAGAGTCATTTTGCGTAGGTGCTCTTACAGTACGATGACGAAACACAGTTACGATTTCATTATTGTCAGTGATAACGCATTTCGTTTTCCACCGATAGGGGAGAGTTTACCGTTGGGATGTATAGTGAATCAAGGAGGAATAAGCCCAGAGGCCGCGTAGGGTGCAAAAACCCATCCGTGGCTAAGTCATCTACCTTCCAGGAGTTAATTCTCAGAATGTCAGCCGCGGTCTGAAGTTTCGATGGCGATTTAGCGGTTACTTTTGCCCTGGGGGTGTGGTCCTGGGTATTTTGTCATGTGAAGAGCCTTTCCCTGTGATGGCTCATCCTACAGTTGATGCGCTAGCGGTCACTCGAATATGAGCGTGGTAAGCATTTTCAATATTGATGGCTCCCGAATATTCCCATAGAATTCATAATCAATCGGTGTTCAGGAAGCTTATATAAGCCGTTGGAATCAAACAAGTTCGAATTATTGAGTAGGACAGGGGCCACAGACCCGACTATTGGTCCCGGGAGGTCGCCCACTCCATGACGGTGCCGTACAACGTAATTCAGCGCAACTTGGCCAGCCTCGATAAAGAATAGTCCGTACCTAGCGAACAACTTGGAACACAAATCCGACAGCATTCAAAATGCACAATTAGAAAGTGCCGAAGGTTCTAAATGATGAGATCAATTAAAACTTTCCTGGGTGTCGGCTGCTTGATTGGTTTGCTCGGATTTGTCTCTGATCTCGGGCAATTGACGGCTCAGCCTAAGACTTCTTCGACTAAGAGATGGAACGTAGTGATTGTCCTGACGGACGATCAGGGAGCTTGGACGATAGGAGCGTATGGCAACCGCCAATGCCCGACCCCCAACATGGATCGTCTGGCAAAAGAGGGGGCTTTGTTTACAGACGCTTTTTCAGTCTCGCCCCTGTGTTCTCCGAGTCGAGCGAGCTTTCTGACCGGTTTGTATCCGACGCAAGTCGGCATCTCCGATGTTTTGTATTGGTCCTTGATGGAGGGGTGGCTTCCGCCGAAGGACTACGAACGGGAGATTCGACGGGGATTGGATTCGAAGACCGTCACTTGGCCGGAAGTGCTTCAAAAACACGGTTATACCACCGGTCTGGTGGGAAAATGGCACCTAGGTGTCCAGGAAGAACATCACCCCACAGGCCATGGATTTGACTATTATTTCGGGCCGTATCTGGCCGGAGTTCTGGATTTGAGCAAGCCCGTGATGCAAGAAAATGGTCGCAAGCAAGCCTACAACCGTTTCATGACGGATGTTCTGACGGACAAGGCGATTCAGTTCATCGAGAGGAATCGGAATCGGCCGTTTGCCTTGGTTCTAGCGACACAAGTCCCGCACTCTCCCTGGAACAAAGTACCGGCAGAAGATTTGGAACCACTCGAAGACGTCGAGGTGACGCTGCCCGAGGCCCGGGCGGAATTTGGAACCGGTGAGGAGCGCCTTCGGACGTACATGCGGAATTACCTGGGATTAGTCCGCACGGTGGACCGTAATCTGGGACGGGTTTTGAACAGCCTGCAAACCCAGGGCCTGGATGATCGGACGATTGTTATTTTCACCAGCGACCATGGGTTCATGATGGGGCATCGGAACCTGATCGGTAAGGGAACTGCCACGTACTTTGCCGGCGGCCAGTTCGGCCCCCGTCGCATGAACATGTTTGACGATTCCATCCGAGTCCCCTTGCTTATTCGATGGCCAGGCGTCGTCAAACCGGGCACGCGGATTACACAAATGGTGTCCAATCTTGATTTTTTCCCTACGCTGCTCAGTATGTTGGACGTGCCTCATCCTCCTGATCTCAAGCTTGAAGGGTTGGACCTGTCTCCGCTGCTTCGCGGTCAGAACGTTCCCTGGCGAGGTGCGTTGTTCGGACAACTGGACGTCGAACGAAATGGGTTTGCACTCATGCGAATGATTCGCACCAAACATTGGAAACTCGTGAGATTTCATCTTCCGCTGATGATGGACGAATTATACGATCTCGAAAACGATCCCGGTGAAAATCGCAATCTTTACCGTATCTCCGAATTCAGACCGGTGCGAGAAGAACTCCAGGAGCGTCTTTCCGAGTGGCAACAAGCGATCCGAGACCCGGTAATGAATGTCGAAAAGGCCGTGCACGACAAAAACTAACTTCCCATTGCGTAGGTGCTCTTAGGACGTGCACGACAATAAGTTACCGAATTATCCGCTCAGATTTAGGTTGGATTTGGTCGTGATCGATTGAGCGAAACCGGACGCGTAGTGGGCCTACGTTGAGGATTGCTTGAGATGCTTTTTATGCTGCTATCGCAGCCAGTTTTGCTCCAAGGAAGCCGCTGTTTTCGCGATTGAGGAACGGCCAAAGACGACCTGAAGATGAGATGGAGAAGCGGTAAGTTATTGTTGTGCGGGTCCTTAGCTGCGATAGCAGCATAAAAAGCATCTATGATCACAAAACGCAGTTGGATTTCACAAGTGTTTT
>JADFHU010000657.1 GCA_022567055.1 Planctomycetota bacterium | reverse complement strand
GGCCGATCAAGTGCGAAACAGGCCATGAAACACGCGTCCCGCTTCCCGTTCCCTTAGCACGTATGTCCTCCGTATTGCCATAGATCACAGCCCTGCAAGATTGACTGGAATTCATCGGAGTTCTCATATATGCTCTGCTGATTCCTGAGTCAATTCAGGGACCGGCAAGAAAGGGAAAATGAGTCAAACACTAAACAAGTACAGCTCGCAGCTCACCCAACAGCGTTCGCAGGTCGGATCCCAGGCCATGCTCTATGGCATCGGCCTAACGGACGATGACATGGCCAAGGCCCAGGTCGGTATTACCAGCACTGGCTGGGAGGGCAACACCTGCAACATGCACCTCAACGATTTGGCCCGGAAGGCAAAGGAAGGTGTACAGGCCGCGGGGTTGGTGGGGCTGGTGTTTCACACCATCGGCGTGAGCGACGGCATCGCCATGGGTACGGCGGGCATGAAGTATTCCCTCCCCTCGCGCGACCTCATCGCCGACTCCATTGAGACCGTCATGCGGGCCCAATGGTACGACGCCAATATCTCGGTGGTCGGATGCGACAAGAACATGCCGGGCTCGGTCATGGCCATGGGACGCGTGAACCGGCCCAGCATCATGCTCTACGGCGGCACCATCAAACCCGGGTTCTACGAAGGAAAAAAACTGGACATCGTCTCCGCGTTCGAGGCCTACGGTGAATTCGTGGCCGGCAAGACGGACGCAACGGCGCTGAAGAACGTCATCAAGCACGCCTGTCCGGGGGCGGGGGCCTGCGGCGGTATGTATACGGCCAACACCATGGCCTCCGCCATCGAGACACTCGGCATGAGCCTGCCCTATAACGCCTCCAATCCGGCCACCTCCGCGGAAAAAATCGGCGAGTGTCAGGAGATCGGCAAGGCGATTCTCAATCTCCTGGAGCAGGACATCAAACCGCGGGACATCATGACCCGCCAGGCCTTTCGAAACGCGATCACCATCACCATCGCCCTGGGAGGCTCGACGAATGCGGTCCTTCATCTGATCGCGATGGGCAAGTCGGTCGACGTGGAACTGACCCTGGATGACTTTCAGGAGATCAGCGACAACACACCCTACCTGGCGGATCTCAAGCCCAGCGGTCAATACGTCATGGAAGAGCTTCACCAGGTCGGCGGGGTGCCGGCCGTCCAGCGGTTGCTGCTGAAAGAGAAACTCTTGGACGGCTCCTGCCTGACGGTCACGGGCGAGACCCTGGCGGAGAACATCGAGTCGCTACCCGATCTCAGCGCGAGCCAATCCGTCATCTTCCCCGCGGGAACGCCCATCAAGAAGACCGGGCACATTCAGATCCTCCGTGGCAATCTGGCCCGCGAAGGGGCCGTGGCCAAGATCACCGGCAAAGAGGGAGAGTTCTTCGAAGGGCCCGCCAAAATCTTTGATACCGAAGAGGACTGCCTGAAGTCCATTGAAGCAGGCGCCATCGTTGCCGGCGATATCGCCGTGATCCGCTATGAGGGGCCAAGGGGTGGACCCGGCATGCGGGAGATGCTGTCTGTCACCGGTGCGCTCATGGGCGCCGGGTTGGGAAAATCAGTGGCTCTGATTACGGACGGCCGTTTCTCTGGCGGGACGCACGGTTTCGTGGTCGGCCACATCACGCCCGAAGCCCAGATGGGAGGGGCGATTGCCCTTCTCCGTGATGGCGACACCATCACCATCGATGCCAAGCACAACACGCTGGACGTCAAGCTCTCCGATCAGGAACTCGAGCGGCGCGCGGCCCAGTGGAGCGCCCCCCCACTGAAGGTCCAGAGCGGTTGCCTGTACAAGTATGCAAAGTTGGTTTCCTCCGCATCCCAGGGTTGTGTTACGGATCAGTAAGGACGTTAGTGTCATTGCAAAAAGAGAGATCAATGCGTAAAGAGAAAGACGCCTTGGGAGAGGTCTTGGTCCCCCAAGACAAATACTATGGCGCGCAGACCCAACGGGCCTATGACAACTTCCGAATCGGCAGCGAACGCCTGCCCTCTGAGTTTATCCGCGCCCATGCCATCGTGAAGAAAGCGGCCGCTCGTGTGAATCTCGCATTAGGGTCGCTGGATGCGAAACTGGCCGAAGCGATCCAAGAGGCCGCCGATGAGGTGATCGACGGAAAGCTGGACGACCACTTCCCCTTGGTTATTTGGCAGAGCGGTAGCGGCACACAGACGAACATGAATGTGAACGAGGTCATTGCCAATCGGGCCATCGAGATCCTGGGTGGCGAGATGGGCACCAAGTCACCGGTGCATCCTAACGATCACGTCAACATGGCCCAGTCCACCAACGACACCATACCGACCTCCATTCACATTGCAGCGTTCGTTGCCATCAAGGAACGATTGTTTCCCGCGCTCGATCGGTTGACAGAGGCCATCGCCACCAAATCAGAGGCATTCAAAGACATCGTCAAGATCGGACGCACGCACCTCCAGGATGCGACGCCGCTCACGTTGGGACAAGAGTTCTCCGGGTATGCGGCACAACTGCGGCAGGCACGGCAAGTCATTGAAAACTCGTTGGATCACCTCGCTGAACTCTGCGTGGGCGGGACGGCCGTTGGGACCGGCATCAACACCAAAGAGGCCTATGCCGTCATGATGGCCGAAGAGATCAGTCGCATCACCGGGCATGCCTTTCGATCCGCCGAAAACAAGTTTGCCGCCATGGCCGCCCACGACGCCGTGGTTGCGACTTCCGGTGCGTTGAAAACCTTAGCCGCGGCTTTGATGAAAATCGCCAATGACATACGCTGGCTCGGCAGCGGACCGCGAAGCGGCTTGGGCGAGATCAACTTACCGGCCAATGAACCGGGCAGCTCGATCATGCCGGGCAAGATCAACCCCACCCAGTGTGAGATGGTCACCATGGTGGCCTGTCAGGTGTATGGCAATGACACGACGATCGGTATGGCCGGCGCCATGGGCAACTTCGAGCTGAACGTCTTCAAGCCACTGTTGGCCTTCTCCCTGCTCCAATCCATTCAGATCCTGGCCGATGCCTGCAACTCCTTCGAAGAGCACTGTGTACGGGGGATCGAGGCGAACCTGAAGCGTATCAACGAACACCTCAACAACTCGCTGATGCTGGTGACATCGTTGAACCGACACATCGGTTACGACAAAGCCGCCGAGTTGGCACTGAAGGCCTGGCGTGAGGACAAGACACTGAAGGAAACCGCCTTGGAACTGGGTTTCCTAACGGCGTCGGAATTTGACGAATGGGTCCGTCCCGAGCAGATGGTCGGACCGACCCGGTAGCCTCCGACGCGAGACAATTCCTCGCACCGGAGCCCAGGAGCGACACCTCATGACAGCCCTAGCCACCAGCGAAATCGACGCATTCATGCAGGGCCTCATCAAACGCAACCCCGGGGAACCGGAGTTTCATCAGGCGGTTCAAGAGGTCGTCGAAACCCTCATGCCCGTCGTTCTCGAGCATCGGCCCTACCGAGAGGCCCGCATCCTCGAACGTCTAACCGAGCCGGACCGCATCATCATCTTTCGCGCCACCTGGGAAGACGACAAGGGCAATGTTCGAGTCAACCGGGTCTGGCGGGTTCAGTTCAACAACGCCATCGGTCCCTACAAGGGCGGGCTGCGCTTCCACGCCAGCGTGACACAGAGCATTCTTAAATTCCT
>JADFHU010000656.1 GCA_022567055.1 Planctomycetota bacterium | reverse complement strand
CGGTATCCCACAGGGAGGACACTTGGTCGGAGGACAGTCGTGTTTCGAAAGTCACGTTTGCTCGATTTCACCGTAGTCGGCCTCGCGCTGTGGGCGTCCGCGGGTGGGTTTGGCACTGTTGCCCTCGGCGACGGCGGCGGTCCGATGTCGCAGTCGACGGATGATCCATCGCTGGAGTGGCCCCGATACCCTCCGGCGGAATCGCTCTGGCAGGGGCCTTTCGCCACGCAGCCTGTCTGCGCCGAGTGCCACACCAATACCGACGAGAGCGTTGCCATGCGCGACGTCCAGGGGCGTCCGGTCGGCCAGTACGATCTATGGCGGAGTTCCATGATGGCCAATTCATTCCGCGACCCCTACTGGCACGCGGCCGTGTCGGCCGAGGTCTTGGATCTGCCCGAACTGAGCGAGGCTATCGAGGCGAAATGCCTGCGCTGTCACGGACCCATGGCCTCGGAACTGGCCCACTGGGAAGGCCGACCTCCGGCCACGCGTCACTCGGTATTGTCGGACCCACAAGAGGCTCAGTTGGCTCAGGATGGTGTCTCCTGCACGCTCTGTCATCAGATCACGGAGCAGGGATTGGGGCAGGCAGAGAGCTTCTCGGGCAACTTTGAGATCAATGGCTACAGCGAAATCTATGGCCCCTACTACGACGCCTACGGGCAAAACATGCAGGTAAGATCCCAGTATGGCCCCGTCCATGGAGAGCACCTCTCTAAGTCGGCTCTCTGTGCGACCTGTCACACGCTCTTCACGAATCCGGTCGATGCCGACGGTAAGGTCCTGACGATCGAGTTTCCCGAGCAGACGCCCTATCTGGAATGGCGCAATTCGGTCTATTCCACCGAGGTCGAGGCACCCGGGCCGCAGGCGGCCGATTGCCAGGACTGTCACATGCCCCGCACCGACGTCGACGGCAACGACATCTGGACCCGCATCGCCCACGATCACGATGGCCAGGACTACGGCTGGCTACCGGAGCGCAGCCCCTATGCCCGCCATGTCTTCGTGGGCGGCAACACCTTCCTGCCCCAGATCTTCATCAACCATCAGGCGACCCTGCGGCCCGATGTCCCCGTGGCGGCCTTTGCGGAGACGCTGGCGCGAACGCGGGCGCAGCTCAACACCGTGACGGGAAGAGTGGAGCTGATGGACGTCGTGCAGGAGGGCGAGCTGCTGAAGGCGACTGTGTCCGTGCACAACCTCGCGGGGCACAAGTTTCCCACCGGCTATCCCAGTCGCCGGGCCTGGCTCTACTTCGAGGTTCGCGACACGGCGGGAGACCTGCTGTTCGTCTCGGGCGCCTACAATCCCCAGGGCATGTTGACCGACGCTCAGGGTATGGTCCTGCCCTGCGAATCGCCGGGTGGGTCCACCCAGCCTCACTATCAACTGATAGACAGTGACACCCAGGTTCAGATCTACCAGGCGATCATGGGCAATGCCGAAGGGCACCCCACCAACAGACTCCTGCGGGCGACCCACTATCTCAAGGACAATCGCCTGCTGCCTGCGGGCTACGCTAGCGATTTCCCCGATGCCAAGCACACGGCGCCCGAGGGCCTGAACGGTGATCCCGATTTTGGGGCGGGGGGCGACCGTGTCCATTTCCAGGTCCCCTTGGGAGTGTCCGCGACGGTAGGTAGCGTGAAAGCCATACTCTACTACCAGTCGATCGGCGCTCGACACCTGCACGAGTTGTTCGAGTTGGACTCGAACGACATCCGGGTCTTTGAGGCCATGATGGAAGGTGTTGACAAGACGCCCGAGATCGTCGCAGAGGACAGCTTCGAGTTTGGCGAGAGCGGGTAGAGGGTTCTCGGCCTCAAGGGGCAGCGCTGAAGAGATCCAGCAATTCCGAGGATGTCTGCCAGCTATAGCGGTTAAGAGCACCTACGCAAAATGAGTCTGCATTCGAGCGGCTTATTTTCCCTCTGGACGGCGTCAGGCTCCATCGACCATCCTCGGATGGCCTGCTTCGCCTTCCTTGCCAGAGGCAAAAACGCTCGCTCTCGGTGCGACGATCATTTTGCGTAGGGGCTCTAAGTTCCTTTATCTACGCCCGCCAGGTGTCGACAGGGCGAAATTTTCTCTGAAATCTACCTATGAATGGGGTGGTTCAAATGGTATATTGGGATGTTGTTAGAGTGCCTAACAAGCCTTCAACAATAAACCGAAGGCGTGTAAGGTATGTTTCAAATGTTAACGCTTGGGTGAGTAGCCGAGGCACAACAATCCTTAACCCTTCTTGAAGGAGTTGGTGAAATGAAAAGTAAAATGATCTTGTTGGCCTTTGTTTTAGCTTTCGGCGGTGTAGCGCAGGCCCAAACCACTCACATAATCCTTGCAGAGGATTTTGAGGGTTTGCCACTGGGTGAAAGTCCGGAGGAGGCCGCCGGTACTCCAGACGTTTGGACGGACACGCCGCCGCCCGGTTGGTTCAACGACGAGAGTGGAGTCCCCGGCGTGGGCACGGCCGTCGATGGTGTGACCGATTGGGCCGGCTGGGCCTTCACCAACAAGGACTGGTGGGTGCAAATAGCCGGCGATCAACGGCGTTCAGAATTTACGTTAGGACAGGGCACCGTTGCTGTGGCCGATCCAGATGAGTGGGACGACTCGGGCACTCCGGGAAATATTGCTGACGACCCCTATGATACTTGGCTCAGTACGCGTCCAATTGAACTCGGCACTTCTAAGGCCGGTACGGCCCAACTCCGGTTCGATTCGAGCTGGCGTCCGGAGTTTGATGGCAACTATCACCAGACAGCGAATCTGACCGTTTCCTTCGATGGAGCAGACCCGATCGAGCTGTTCCTGTGGGAGTCCGATTCAAGCAGCCCAAACTACAAGGACGACAACTCGACCAACGAAACCATCGTTATCAATTTGGACAATCCCCCCGGGGCCACGAGCATGGTGCTTACGTTCGGTTTGTTCGAGGCCGGCAATGACTGGTGGTGGGCAGTTGACAACATAGTGGTGACCGCCGTACGTAGCGCCCAGCGGGCCTTTAATCCAAACCCACGTCAAGGAACAGAGGACGTGGGTCGCAGGACGGTCCTTAGCTGGACGCCGGGGGCGTATGTGGGTGGATTATCGCCCCAACATAGAGTCATCCTCAGCGCTAACTTAGCCGCCGTAGAGGACGGAACCGCAGTCGTCGCCACCCAGGATGCCAGCAGCTTTGACGCTACCAAACTGATCGATTTCAGCACAACCTACTATTGGCGAATCGATGAGGCCAACAGCACCAGCGGTTGGGATGAGGGTAGTATCTGGCAATTTACGGTCGAACCTATCGCCATCGCGATTCCCAATGAGACCATTACGGCCACGGCCTCCAGTACATTCGGGGTTTCCGGGCCGGAGAAGACCATCGACGGATCCGGTCTGGTGGACGACCTGCATAACGTCGATGCAGCCAAGATGTGGATCAGCGCGGGTGTCCCGGCCACGATCGAGTACGCCTTCGACCGGGCCTACAGGCTGTACGAGCTGTGGATCTGGAACTCGAATCAGCTCATCGAGACCTTCGTGGGATTCGGCGCCAAAGACGTTGTCATCGAATACTCTGTCGATGGCGCGAATTGGACCGTTCTCGACGGCGTCGGGCCCTTGGCCCAGGCGACGGGTAACGAGGGTTATGCACACAAC
>JADFHU010000655.1 GCA_022567055.1 Planctomycetota bacterium | reverse complement strand
ACCCCAGCGTGACACAGAGCATCCATAAATTCCTGGGGTTTGAACAAGTGCTCAAGAACGGTCTCACGGGACTGCCCATGGGGGGCGCCAAGGGTGGCTCGAATTTCAACCCCAAAGGCAAGAGCGATCGCGAGGTGATGCGCTTCTGCCAGTCGGTCATGATCGAGCTACACCGCCACATCGGCGAAGACACGGACATCCCCGCGGGTGACATCGGCGTGGGCGCCCGGGAGATCGGCTACCTCTTCGGACAGTACAAACGCCTGGAGAATCGCTTCACCGGCATGCTGACCGGCAAGGGCCTCTCCTTCGGAGGCAGTCTGATTCGCACGGAAGCCACCGGCTACGGCTGCGTCTATTTCTGCGAAAACATGTTCCAGGAACGAAACGAGAGCATTGCCGGCAAGAGGGTCGCCGTGTCGGGGTCAGGCAACGTGGCGATCTACGCCGTTGAAAAAGCAACTCAGTTTGGCGCCAAGGTCGAATCAGCGAATTTGCCGAAAAGTACGCCGGGGCCGAGTTTCACGCAGGCCGCCGCCCTTGGTCGGTCCCCGTGGAAGTGGCCCTCCCCTGTGCCACCCAGAACGAAATCAATGAAGAGGCGGCGAAGACACTGCTGGCCAACGGCGTACAGGCCGTCAGCGAGGGTGCGAACATGCCCACCGACTTGGGCGGGGCTCAGGCCTTTGTGGACGCCAAGATTCTGTACGGGCCCGGAAAGGCGGCCAATGCAGGCGGCGTGGCCGTCTCCGGCCTGGAGCAGAGTCAAAATGCCCTGCGACTCTCCTGGAGTAGCGAAGAGGTGGACGCTAAGCTAAAGACCTCATGAAAGACATCCATCGAAAATGCGTCGACAAGGGTCGGGAGCCGGACGGGACCATCAACTACGTCAAGGGGGCTAACATCGCGGGATTCATCAAGATAGCTGACACCATGCTGGCCTATGGGGCGGTCTAGGGGCTGGAGAGACTGACATAGCCTACGGGCCTATCCTGGACTCCGAACAGATCTGGGTTTTTCATGGAAAATCAAAGGGAATAGTGTAAATTGGGTAGGTTGAACTAGGATCTGTTGCGGTGTGCTCCTCTGTTTGAAAGGGTAACAGCATGAAGAAAAATGCCTTCACACTGATCGAACTCCTCGTCGTCATCGCCATCATCGCCGTGCTCATGGGCATTCTCATGCCAGTCCTGGGCGCAGCCCGCAAACAGGCCTGGCAGACGGTGTGTCAGGCCAACCTACGTCAAATCGGAGCCGCGGGTGCCCTGTACGCCCACGACAATGACAACAGCGTTCCCCGGGGTGCCATCAATGTCAACCAAGACCGCGAGTATATTTGGTTCCTGAACTTCATGCCCTACCTGGCGCATGAAAAAGACAAGACGGACTACCGCGACGTGAAGATCTTCCGCTGCCCGGCCTATCCGGACAAGCGACAGACGGTGTGCTATGTGGTCAATGGCGCCCATTTCACGGACAGGAAGGATCGGACCGGCAGCGAATGGAGCATGAGCGAATTCGGTCGGTGCAACCTCATCAAGTACAAGCGTTTGAACGAAACCATCTACCTGGCAGACCATGAGTTTGGTTCCTGGCGTCCCATTATTGAGAGAGGGGACGATCCGCTGCTTGCCATCATCGACGTTCGCAGAGCAGAAGACCTGCCCTACACGCGAACCGCGAGTGGCACCGTCGTTAACCTCAATCCGAGTCGACGCGTCGCCTCGGAACGGCATAGAAAAGGCACCAATGTCTTGTATCTGGATTGGCACGTCGATTGGATGGATTCGGAACTGATGGACATCGAGATGTTCCAAATGCACACGCGATAGATTAGGGCGGGTAAGACAATAAGTTATTTCGTGGTTCTTTAATGATGCTGCTATCGCAGCCAGGATTGCACCACGGAAGCCGCTGTTTTCTTGCCGATCCCTAAAGGGCGAGCCTGCTGGAATCAACGTCTACCTTCACCCCGCCAAGACCTTCTCGATCTCTTGCAGTTCTTCGTCTGAAAATGCCAGGTTGTCCAAGGCGGCGACAGCATCTTCGATCTGCGCGATCTTGCTGGCCCCGATCAGGGCCGACGTCACGGTCTCGTTGTGCAGGACCCAGGCCAGGGCCATACGGGCCAAGGACTGGCCGCGACGCTGGGCCAGGGTGTTGAGCCGTCCTACCTGACGAAGCCGATCTGTCGTGAGGTCGTCGGGCCTGAGAAAGGTGTTGGGCTTGCCGGCCCGGGAATCCGAGGGAATACCGTCGAGATACCGGTCCGTCAACATGCCCTGGGCCAGGGGAGAGAAGGCGATGCAACCGATGCCCTCTGCCTCGAGCACGTCGGTGAGACCGCCCTCGATCCAACGCTCAAACAGACTGTACTTGGGTTGATGGATCAGGCAGGGCGTGCCGAGATCGCGCAGGATCTTGGCCGCCCGGCGTGTCTCTTCCGGCGGATATTGGGAGATCCCCGCGTAGAGCGCCTTGCCACTACGCACGATCTGGTCCAGCGCCCCGAGGCTCTCTTCCATGGGTGTTTCGGGATCGGGGCGATGGTGATAGAAGATGTCCACGTAGTCGATACCCATCCGTTTGAGGCTCTGGTCCAGACTGGCCACCAGGTATTTCCGCGAGCCGAAGTTGCCGTAGGGACCCGGCCACATGTCCCAACCCGCCTTGGAGGAGAGGATCAGTTCGTCACGATAGCCTCTCAAGTCTTGCTGGAGGATCCGGCCAAAGGTCTCTTCTGCCGATCCGGGCGGGGGACCGTAGTTGTTGGCCAGGTCGAAGTGCGTGATGCCCAGGTCGAAGGCGCGATGGATCATGGCGCGTGCGTTTTCAAGGGTGTCGACGCCGCCAAAATTGTGCCAGAGCCCCAGCGAAATCGCGGGCAGCTTTATGCCGCTCCTACCGCAGCGGTGATAGGGCATGGCATCATAGCGGTTGGGTGACGGCAGACTGGGCATACTTAGGTTCTCCAATGCGATTGTCGAGCGTACTTCGGTCTTCGAGACATCTAGACTCGCAGAGATTGTAGCATTGGTTTTTTTCAACCCATACAAAAAAACCAGGTATCGGTAACAAACGCGACGAAGGGTGAGCGGTTTTGTATTCATGATGATCGGTTTTGATCGCACCCATGACAGGATTGAGAGAGGCATAACAAAGATCTTGTACCGAACTGATCACGTGCTATTTCTAAAAGCCTGTAGGGACTACCGGAGAATCATCTTTCACGAACAGGGGAGCGGCCAGTCCCTCTTTTTTAGGCACGATCCTGAGTTTCAGAAACTCCCGGCAGTTCTCTTGGCCATTGAGCCCGGCCGGATCTGTTTTCGAGAGGATGACATCCTGATGCAATTTATCTAACCCTAGCATTGTCAAAAGCATGTGCATACAAAAGGCATATTATCTGGAGGGGATTTCCAGTTCTTGCGACCTTGTACTACAGGCTGGCTCTTGGCGTTAGCCAGAAAAGATTGCCTCTCGCAGAGCCGCAGAGAACGCAGAGAAAAGATAAAGAAGAATGCCAACTGGGCGATGCTGTAGCTTGCTCTCAGTACTCGAGCACAAATACGGCTGCTGAAGAATGTATTTTCTACCATGAGAGCATGGAGGGCGTTGCCTTGTCTCTAGGTCAGGCCTGTGCTTGGGTCGCCGTCCTGCCCTGCTGCG
>JADFHU010000654.1 GCA_022567055.1 Planctomycetota bacterium | reverse complement strand
ACGAGCGTTTCTGCGACTGGCAAGGAAGGCGAAGCAGGCCGTCCGAGGACGGTCGATGGAGCCTGACGCCGTCCAGACGCAGAATAAGCCGTTTGAATGCAGAGTCATTTTGCGTAGGTGCTCTTAGGGCAGGTCGATTCAAGTCTATTTTCAAGGGTGTGGCATCTCAAACCTAATCCTTAGAAACCTGGGTCGATATATGCGTGCATCCTGGGCCATTTGCCAAAAGTCCATGGAGTTGCACACGTATGTGACAATCAGTTCGTCATCGGACGAGATCTCAGGATGGCCCTTCGCAGCATAGCAGAAATACGTGTCATGCCAGTCAACCTCCGGGCACTCAAATATTTTCTCTGGCTTGGTCCAGGGTCCGGTCGGGCGCGTTGCTGTTCGCATTAGTATCTTTTTCGACATCCCATTCTCTGTATAGATAGCCACATACTTCTTGATCCCCGGTTGGTAACTCACCGAGTATTCCGTTGCCGCACCATCGAAAAGCGAGGTCAGCTCACTCAGTTCCACCTTCCATCCAGCCTCGCCATAAAACCGCCATGCGCCAAAGTCGCTCAACGCCTCCTCGGCGGGCACAGACGCCACTATCATGCTCCGTCCACTGAACCCTTTGCTCCAGTCCTCCATTGCCCCGTAGATATATACCAACTTCTCCTCCTTCATAAGCGCTGAGCCGAAGAACGTATTGCCCCCCTTCGCATGCCGCCCGTGGGGAATCTTATACTGCTTGACTCGCCATTTGCCCGGCTCATCCAGGGGATTCTCAACCTCACCCAGCCACGTCCCGACCTGCTTGAAACCGAACACCTCTTTGCTCTCGGTCTTGACTGTCTGCATCAAGAACAGATAGAGCTTGCCGTGAGCCACAACCCCATCGAATATCCAGAACCAGCCAACTCCGTCGGCAGGTTTGAAAAGGGCCTCCGGTTTACTGTCCTCGGCCTTGCCCCAATAAAATTTCACATTGTCCTTTGAGGGCACCGGCCCTCTCTGAATCGCCACCGTATTATGGACCAACGTCGCGTCCTTATGCCCGCCGGCTACTACAGGTCCAATCCACGTATCGCTGAACAGCCACAATGTAACATCTTGGCCCAAGCCCACCGAATACACGCCGTCGCCGCCGGTCCATCCCACAGTCCGCTCAAAAACGGCATCGTACTCCGGGACAGTCTCTACTGAATACTTCGGCACTGCTGCCAAGGCGACTGAAAGTCCGCCAAGAACGCCTGCTATAAAGGGCGTCACAAATACCAACCGCCGAACTGTCATAACAATCTCCTTCTGTTCCCGAGTCATTTTGAATGAGTTTAGGATGATGATTCGACCAACGCTTCGCCTCAAACTGCTTAGGGATCGGCAATAGTACAGAAGGACGCATGCGAGATTACAATGGCTTGGGACCGGCAAGAAATAACTTGGACTTTTGAATGCCCAATTGCACCCCATCTTGGATCGCTTCTCAATCGCGACATCCGCGACGTAGAACAGCTACGCCTGTGGTGTCGCTCAATCGGGCGCGACCCAATATGGGGCACACTTGGACCCCAAATTGTCCAAGTTATTTATTGCCGATCCCTTATCACCCGGCTGGATCTGCTCGAAGATCTGGAACCTGGAACCTTGTGGGGTCAGTTTGATTAGTGATTAGGTCGTTCCCCAGTGATATACTCGCTGCTGTCTGCAGAAATCGATTTTTCTATCGGCTACCAGTCAGGAGAATTATACGATGTCGAACTCATCGTCACACCCCAAGTCGCTCGACCGACGCGACCTGTTGAAAACGGTCGCGTTGGCCGGAGCCGGTCTCTGGCTCGGCGGCGACAGCCGCTCGCCGGCCGAGGAGAATAAGAGCAAATCGCCTAACGAGAGGCTTAACCTGGCGCTAATTGGCTGTGGCGGACGCGCGCGGGGCGTCATTGCCGGCATGCAGGGCGAGAATTTCGTGGCGCTTTGCGACGTCGACGACAAGCGCGCCGCAGAGACCTATCAACAGTATCCCCAGGCCAAGCGCTTCCGCGATTTCCGAAATCTATTTGACAAGATGCACCAGGAGATCGATGCCGTCGTGGTCTGCACGCCCGACCATTCCCACGTCTATCCGAGCCTGATGGCCATGCGGCTGGGTAAACATTGCTATTGCGAGAAACCGCTGGCCCACACCGTCGCCGAGGCACGGGCGATGATCGATGCGGCCCGAGAGCACAATCTCGTTACGCAGATGGGCACGCAGATTCACGCCGGCGAGAATTATCGCCGCGTGGTCGAGTTGGTTCAGAGCGGGGCGATCGGCCCGGTCCGCGACGTACACGTCTGGTGCTCTGCCCAGTATCACGGCGGCAAGCGGCCCACCGGCTATCCGCCCACGCCCGAGACCTTGGACTGGGATCGCTGGGTGGCCGGGTCCAAGTACTTCCCCTATGATCCGGCCTATGCTCCGTTTGGCTGGCGCAACTGGTGGGCCTACGGCAACGGCGCCCTGGGCGACTTTGGCTGCCACTACGGTGACCTGGCCTTCTGGGCACTCAAGCTCCGGCACCCCACGACCGTTGAGGCCGAGGGCCCAACGCTCGATCCCTACAGCACGCCTCAGTGGCTCATCGTTCGCTACGCCTATCCCGCCCGTGACAACATGCCCCCGCTGAGCCTCACCTGGTACGACAGCGGCAGGAAGCCGCCGTTTTTGGCTGCGAGGAAGATCCCGGCCTGGAACTCGGCCGTGTTGTTCATGGGCGACCAGGGCATGTTGCTGGCCGACTACTCGCGCCATGTGCTCCTGCCCAGGGAAACATTCGCCGACTTCAAAGTGCCCGATCCGACCCTCCCCAAATCGATCGGCCACCAACAGGAATGGCTGTTGGCCTGCAAGACCGGCGGCCCGACGACATGCAACTTCGACTATTCCGGCACGCTGACCGAGGCCGTCCTGCTGGGCGCCGTTTCCTACAAGACCGGCCAGAAGATCGAGTGGGACGCGCGAAACCTCAAGGCGACCAACTGCCCCGAGGCCGAGCAGATTATTCATAAACAGTATCGGGAAGGGTGGACGATCTAAGCCACAGGAGCCTGTCGGAGAATCCGATCTGGCTTCGAGCAGCCCTTTTTGCGTCTGACTGCAGCCGGCTGCATCGACGATAAAACAGATATCGTCTGCTTCGCCGTCTTTGCCAGCCGAAAAAGTTGCTCGCTCTCGGGCCGACGACAAAATTCTCCGAGAGGCTCCTAGGAGAGACGAATGAGGCGACGATGGCTGCGTTTGGCCCTTCTACTGGTGGTGTGGGTCGTTTTTCATTCGTCCCCTGGGATCATCGGTGCCGCAGAAGAGGGCTTTGGTTCCCTGTTCAATGGCAGGGATCTGCAGGGGTGGATTCCCATGGGACCGCCAGATGCGTTCACGGTCAAGGACTCTGCCATTTACTCGACTGGCGCCAGACCCTATCCCTCCTGGCTGCGCAGTGAGCGGGAATACGAAAACTTTGTGCTCCGTACCAGGGCAGTATTGGTTTTCAACACCATACGCCAGGAAGCGTCATTCAGTATCGTGGTGCGAGAATAAGGGATCGGCAAGAAATAAGTTGGACAATTTGGGGTCCAAGTGTGCCCCATATTTGGTCGCGCCCGATTGAGCGAAACCACAGGCGTAGCTGTCCTACGTCGCGGATTTCGCG
>JADFHU010000653.1 GCA_022567055.1 Planctomycetota bacterium | reverse complement strand
CATGAGATCGTCCTGGAGCAGAATCTCCTGAAAAAAGCCGATGCAGCCAAGGGACGCTTTCGGTCGCTATTGCTGATCGCGTTGAATCGATATGTGGACGATGTCCGCGACAGGAAATCAGCACAGAAACGGCAGCCCCGCGGCAGCTTAGTTTCCCTGGACGAGGTCGAGATGCCGGCCCTGCCCGCCAACCTCTCTACCTCGGCTCCGGAAGATACATTCCACTATGCCTGGGTCTCCTCCCTCCTGGAGCAGGTTCTGGAGAGTGTCAAACGCCAATGCTGCGAAGAGGACAAACAGATCCACTGGTGCGTGTTTCGTGACCGCGTGCTCGATCCGATCGGATTCGCTACCTCTCTTTTTTTCTTTCATGCGATAGAAGATTGATCAGGTCTTCATCCATACAGGCGGCGTTTCGCCAGCAATCACGCCAGGGAAAAACACGACCTCGTCATTCATTTTTGGGTGGCATGGCCACCTCCCGCTCAAAGCCATATCGAATTTTCCGACAGACGCTATAATTCGTCGCCGTTCAAGATACCGTCCTCATCACGGTCCAGGGCCATGCGCTGACCCGAGCCCAGAGGCACGCCCATGAGGGTGACAGTGGCCCCGTTGCGAATCTCCGCGACCAAATTGGCATGGGTCAGGAAGCTCGTTCTAGCGCGATTTCTTTGATACTTCATACGCGTAACAGAATATAAATAGCTCACGGGCGCATCGCCAATCTTCCCTTGCACGATAAGGTCTATTTTCTTTCTGGAGGCCTGTTTGATCAACACGTCCCACTCGGCCACGACATCCGGATCATCTACTGACGCGCCGGTGATCGTTCGTGAATAACCGACGGCCGGTGGCGTGCCGGTGTCGAAGCACATGAGGAAGGCGCCCAGGTCGTTTTTCCGGGTTTCGTCCTGAGTGAGATTCACGAAGCGAGATTCCGAATGCGTCTGATTCAGGGTGGCCATCTCACCGTCGTGGTTGAATCCGAAGCCCAGGAGACTCACGGCCCCCCGTTCATTGTTGAAGTGAATCTTCTGATAGATGTTCCGGAAATGTGGCACGAGGAAGGGTTGAGTTTTTCTGAGGGCAAGCGAGCCAGCGACGCCACTGGGGTTTTGTGTGTCACCTCCGCTCGGTCTGTCATGACAGTCGATACATGTGAAGACGGGATTGGCCGGATCAAACCTAAAGTTATTAAAGACCGACAGGCCCTCCTTGGGGCTACCCTGTCCTTGGCGGTCCGGGAGAGAGTCGTCCAGGTTTCTGTGCGGGTTGGGTGCAAAGACGATGGTTTCGATGAATGCTCGATAACGGTCCATATCATCATCCGAGAGGGGAGCCCCCCCCATGAGGCTGTCGAAGGCCGGATTGAAGTGGTTAAAGGTGGGGCGGTCGCCACGCCAATGTAAGGGTAAATTGTCCTTGAGGCCCCTGAGGGTCTGGGTGACCATGGGTCCCTTCATGGGGTGAATCGATTCTTCGGTCACGCGTCCGTCTATGAGTTTAACGCTAAGTGTCTGCATCGTACCGCCCGGATTGCCCAGATCCCATGCCAACATGTCCATTTCGGCGTCCACGTGACAGGACGCACAGGAGACGGTTCCGTTGCCGGAGAGTTTGGCATCATAGAGGAAACCGCGACCTTCACGGATGACCAGAGGTGTGGGATCGTAGCTTCCCACCGGCAACTCCAGCACGACGGTGTCTGATTCAGTATCAATGACGGTCACGGTGTTCGAGATTCGATTTAAGACGTAAAGTGAGCCCCCCTGGGGGTGGAGGGCGAGACCGCGCGGTCCACGCTTGTTGCTGGAATCGACCGCGGCGCCGGGTGTGTCGCCGATCTCGATACGAGCCATCACCTGCCCGTCCGTATCCACCTTGGCCACGCGATCGGTGCCAAAGGCGGCGACGTAGAAAAACCCACCGGAAGGATCGAATACCAGGCCGGCAGGTTGAGCCAGCGCCGTGGCCTTGGCCGCATCATTGGGCATGAGGGCATAGTCCACGTCCGGGTTGAGGTCAAAAGGCGTCACTTCGCCGTCGCCGATGCCAATGCGGGTAATACGGTTGAACTGAAAGGACCCGCGAACCTGGGGTTCAAAGCGGACCAGATTCCGTGCATCGGTATTGGCCACATACAGATCGCCGGTCTTGGGGTGAACGGCCAGGCCGAGGTTCACCGTGCCGATCCGTTCAAAATGGCGTGACACTTCCAGCGTCGCCGTGTCTATCTCGACCACACCCACGTCGGAGACGGTATACTGCACCACGCGCTCCCAGGCGGGATCCGCGGCGTCGACGATGAGGCCGGTCCGGGGCGCATCGGGCAACGCGGGATTTGTCGGTTCCGGCGGCTGGGGCGCTTCATGCGTAGGGACGAGCGTGGTCCGATTTCCTGAGAGCGCGCAGACCACGTAGACACTGCCGCCGTCCGCGCTGACTGCCAGGGAACGCGGGTAATGGCCGAATATGTCGATCTGTGTCACGCGTTCGCGCGTCTCGGCATTGAAGACCAGGACCGCATTGCTACGTCCCAGGGAGACGAAGGCGTAGCCGGCGGCAAATACCACATCCATGGGCTCGTCTTTGGCCTGCAGGGTCGCGATGACGATCCCCTCCGATACGGATACGATACTCACGCTGTCCGACACTTCGTTCACCACCCAGACTTCGTCGTTCGAACGTGCGTTGACCGAGACCGGTTCTATCCCGACGGGGATCTCGGCGATCAGGGCCGGATGGTGTCGATCGCTCAGGTCAAATACCGAGAGGTGGGCATCGGGTGTATTGACCGCAAACAGGCGCGAGCCATCCGGTGAGAGGCGGATCGGATTCGTCAGTTTCCCCTCGAAATTCACGAATGACTGACTCGAAGCGGATGGCAAGGGCAAGCATAGACAGGCCAGGACAACACAGGCGTGCCAGACAATCACGGTGGTTGTCCTGGGAATGAAATGGATTCTTTGCGTCTCGTTCATGATTCTTAGCTCCATAGTTAAGGTAATGGTCCGGTCCTAATACTCTTTTGGGAAAAATCCTTGGATCTTGCGCGGAAACTTTGTTTAGTTCATCTAAACGGGTACAATTTAGAGCAGACGCTAGTCAATGGAGCAGTGACGTCGCGACTTCTAGGCTGTGTCGGAAAACTCGATCTGGCTTCGAGCGGCCCTTTTTTCGCCTGGCCGCATCCGGCTGCATCGACGATAGAACAAACATCGCCTGCTTCGCCGTCTTTGCCAGGCGAAATAATGGCTCGCTCTCGGGCCGACGACGGAGTTCTCCGACAAAGCCTAATTCCCGTAGCTCGTTGAGGTGAATTGAGCTAACAGATCATGAGAAACGATGGGGACACGGACATAGGCGGCACAGGCGGGGCCTTCCTCACGACCCACTGGTCCATGGTGAAGGCGGCCGCCTCCGGTGCCGATACGCAAAGCCGGGAGCTGATCAATCTGCTGCTGCAGCGTTATTGGAAGCCGATCTATTGCTATCTGCGGCGGCAAGGTGTTTCGAACGAGGATGCCAAGGACCTGACCCAGGGGTTCCTTCATGAGATCGTCCTGGAGCAGAATCTCCTGAAAAAAGCCGATGCAGCCAAGGGACGCTTTCGGTCGCTATTGCTGATCGCGTTGAATCGATATGTGGACGATGTCCGCGACAGGAAATCAGCACAGA
>JADFHU010000652.1 GCA_022567055.1 Planctomycetota bacterium | reverse complement strand
CCGACCTCACTTCAACTTTACCCTTCTGTAGGCTTCGTTGAATACGTCATCCGCTGGACGCGATGCTATTTTACCCTTTCCATGCGCGGCAAGACGCCTCTCAGCCTCATCAATCCAGAGACGCTCGACTTCAGCTTACTTCACGCAAATGTGGACGCCCATTTTTTTACCCCTTGCCGGAGTTTCCGCAAGGTCGTAATCAGTGATCAGTGACAAAGTAATCAGTTTCTAGCCAAAAGCTAACACTGAGGACTGAGGGGACCGAGGACCAGGGAATGATTACTGATTACTTGAACGGTAGGAATCTTCGAAAAATGCCGTTTCTGCCGAAAAAGACACGAACGTGGCATTTAGATGCGACCTTTTGCTGCCTGAGTGCTTGCGATCGTTAGAGCTTCATCACTCTAATGTGTAATGATTGTTCATTGGAATGCCTTCAGATAGAACAGGAACCCTACCTTTGATCTGATCTCTATCTACACTCGAAAGCACTTGAATTACATCTGTCAATATATTCTTGTGATATCGATGTGAACTATGCACCGATACCTGTATATTCGCCCGATCTTTGTAGCCAGCGATAGATTCTTTATTTGCATATTTCTTGGCATCAATTGCTACAACATTACCTGGCAAATTGCCATAATCGTTCACCCCATGCCTACCTAGCCTATTCCCCCCAAAACGCTTCGCGCTAGATGCTTTAAGTGCTCGGTCGTGCTTTGAGAAGTACACATGAACACGCCTGGAGAAATCTGCGATATATTTTCCCTTTCCATCAACTTCTATATCTTTGGATGATATATCTGGTGCTAACAATACAGTTTCATCAAAAAGCAATCTTCCTCTTGGAGTTCCAAGAGAATCAGAGAGGTACTCCATTCCCTTTCGTAACAGATAGTTACCCATTGAATGAGCAATACAGAAGGTCATAGAAAAACAATCTTGCTCGTTCCGTTTGGCAAGATTTTCTACATCTAGAAGAAATCTTGTGAATGCGCCAACAGAATCTCGTACTTCGTCCCTGTCTGATAAATAAGACACCGTTTTCCCAGAAGAAGGCCATGAAAAACCAATAATCACTGGGTAGTGACCATATACTTCTTTCAGGCTTTTCTCTAGGTCAAATATCTCATCTATACTTTCTTGATAATTATTATTGAAACCATGTAAATATAGGCCAACCTTTGGGGTATTGACTCCTTCATCTTCTTCCAGTCGTTTTAGCTCAGAAAGTAAAGCTATCTCAAACCCCCTTTTACCGTAACCGTTCACGTGGCATGGGATTGAGAAGTAATGGTCAGGGTGGTTTGAACCGCAGAATATCGAACAAGGAACAGCAGAATGTCGAAGGGCAGTGAGTTTGATCTCGAAGAGCGGCTCATTTAGTGGTCAGCGTCAAGACGGCAACAAGGAAGCACGTGTCTGATGAAGAAGTTCATGACCTCCATTAACTTCACCGTTGGACATTCCTTGTTCGACATTCTGCGGTTCGTCTCTGCTCGAAATGTTCGGTGAATGTGTACGTAAAATGAACTGTCCTAGCCTATCGAGGTGAGTATGATGAAGTCACGTTATTCTTCACATTGGATCATCACCTGTGTCGTCAGCGTAACTGTCTTGGCAATAACGTCTCAGGCGGCACCGAAGGCACCCCGCATTGGTTTTGTCGCCCAGCCCCGGATGATTGTGATCAAGGCCGACAATCAGCCCCTGGCAACCTACGTCTACAATGACCCTGAGATCCTCCGTCCCTACTTCAAAGACATCCACGCCCCGGGGGGGATACAGATCTCGCGTTTTCATCCCCCGCGTGAGGGAGTAGATCCCACGGACCATGCCCATCTCCACCCAGGTCTCTGGCTGGCATTTGGCGATCTCAGTGGTGCTGATTTCTGGCGTAACAGGGCACAGGTAAAGCACGTTGAGTTTGTCGTGGCTCCGCATGCCACCGCTCATCAGGGCAGCTTTACGGTGCGTAATCGTTACATTGGCGACGGCAAGATTCTCTGCGAGGAAACCTGTGAGTATACCTTCCTGGTTCGCTCGACCGGGATTCTCATCCTGTGGCACTCCACCTTTCGATCGGATCAGAATAACTTTTGGTTCGGCGATCAGGAGGAAATGGGCTTGGGCGTGCGCGTGGCCACCCCGATCATGGTAAACAGCAAACAGGGCGGCCGGATCATCGATGACCAAGGTCGAAAAGACGAAAAGGGCATCTGGGGCAAACAGGCCCAATGGTGTGACTACAGCGGCTGGATCAACGGTTCCTTTGTCGGCATCACGATCATGCCCGACCCAGGCAATTTCCGTCCCTGTTGGTGGCACACCCGGAACTACGGATTCATGGCCGCCAATCCCTTCGGGCGGGCCGCCTTTGGGGCGGGTCCGGCCAGCAAAGTAAGGGTTAATAGAGGAGAGCCCTTCCGTCTGTCCTATGGCATCCTGTTACATGCCAACAAGAATGAAGAGGCGCTGGATCTCCCGATCGCCTACCAGGATTATTTGACTGTGCTGCAGCAGACGCAGGAAGAGACCAAACAGGGAGGACAGAGATAATGCAGCCATCATCGTGTCCCCAACCTGGTCTCAAACCGGATACAGCACGCAACCAGGACAGACCCAAGGTACTGTTGGTCATCGGTGACGGTGCCGAGGTCCTGGACACCCTGTTTCCCCTCTACCGCTTGGGAGAGGATTATCAGGTGGTGGTGACAGCGCCGGAAAAAAGGACCTACCACCTGGTCATCCACGAACGCACCGAAGGCTGGGACATCACCCAGGAGAGACCGGGCTATCAGCTCGGCGCAGACCTGGCATTTCGCGATATAGAGGACGACCCCTATGTCGCCCTGGTCTTACCGGGAGGACGGGCACCGGAATACCTGCGTTACGACGCCGACCTCATACGCATCACACAGGCCTTCTTTACCCATGACAAGCCGGTGGCCTCCATCTGCCATGGGATCGAAATCCTCGGCGCTGCTAATGTGATTCACGGCCGTGAAGTCACGACCATCCCCAAGTGTCGTTTCGACGCTCAGGTCTGTGGCGCCCTCTACAAGGAAGAGCCGGTGGTACGCTCCGGCAATTTGATCTGTGCACGGGCCAAAAAGGACATGTCGGACTGGATGAAGCAGTTCAGCCGCATGATTGCCGACTATGCGGAGACGCACGCATGAGGGGGCTGTCCCAGAATCCGAATCAATTCTGCTTGGGCAGGAGCCGGGCGGCACAGCTATCGCACGAGTCGATGTGCTGATTCCAAGCATCGGTCTGCTCAGCATCCGCCAAACCGTCAACCAACGCCGCCAGGTTCTCGTCGCTCAAACAGGACACGGCCCGTGCTCCCGAAAGGTGTGTTAAGCGTATTCCGGCCAGGGGTCGGGTGCTAATAGGGCAGCAAGCCGCATCCCCCCATCCCCCCACTTCTGGCTTCTTTCCTTCTTGCAATTGCCGGAGGCCCTGTGTAGACTATTCCCACCTCTTTTCGGAGAGGTGGCCGAGTGGCTGAAGGCAACGGTTTGCTAAACCGTCGTAGGGGCATATACCTCTACCGCGGGTTCGAATCCCGCCCTCTCCGGTAACCTCGTCTTTTGGCCAAGCAGGCCATGCGGCGAGGTTTTTTCATTCGTCGGGTTTTAGTACCCTTCTCCTCAGAGTCACAATCTGCTTGTCCCT
>JADFHU010000061.1 GCA_022567055.1 Planctomycetota bacterium | reverse complement strand
AGTCGGTCGCTGGGCAGGTAGTAGTACGCGCGGGTCAGCTTGATCATGGCCCCGCCTTCTAGCAGCCTGCTCGACTGGACGCTTCCCTTGCCATGGGTTCGATCGCCCACCAACACCGCACGCTCATGGGCCGGGTCCGCCAGGGCCCCCGAGACAATCTCCGACGCGCTGGCCGAAGAGGAGTTCACCAGGACGACCAGGGGAAAATTGGGATGCGTTCCCCGTGCCTTGGCCGGCACAGAGTCAGAACCGAATCCCCCCGGACCCGACTGGGTACTGACGATGACCCCTTTTCTGATAAACATGTCCGAAATGGCCACGGCGCTGCTGAGCAGCCCGCCGGAATTGAAACGAAGGTCCAGAATCAGGCCGTTGAGGCCATCCGCTTCCAGGTCGTCGAGGACATTCTCAAAATCTCGAGCGGTATCCGAGACAAAGCTGGTCAGCCGCGCGTATCCGATGCGTTCGTTGGGATCGAGCACATGCACCCACTTACCGGTGTCGCTGCGCAGCCAGCCGCGAACGGAGGGGACGATGATGCGGTCGCGAACAATCGTGATGGTCTCCCGTTCATTCGTGTTCGCCCGCTTGAGGGTCAGTTCAACCTCCGTACCCCTGGGCCCGGTAATGTGCTTCACCGCGCAGTGCAGACTCATGTTCTTGGTCTCCAGCCCATCCACGCGTTCGATCACATCTCCTGCATCCAGCCCCGCCTTGTAAGCCGGCGTATCGGGAAGCAGACTGGCCACCGTCAAGAGTCCGTCTTTCTTCGAGATTTCAATGCCCACCCCGCTAAACTCATTGGTCATGGCCTTGTTGAACTGCTCAATCTCCTTGGGCCAAATGATCGTGGTGTGCGGATCCAGGGTGGCCAGGGCCGCACTGGCGAATTGCGTAATGATGATTTCCATCGGTAATCCGGCGGTCCGCCGGTTGAGGTTCAATGTCTTTTCGAAGATTCTGAGGAACTTGCTGGCGCCGAACACCCGGGAAGGGTTTTTCACCTCATCCAGGAGCGCATCCATGCCAGCGGCCCAGGCAGCGACCTGCTCTCCGTTGGGCACCTCGTACTCCAGCGTGTCGTTCGGGTCCGTCTTGCGGACCAGCACGACCTCCACCACCAGCTTGCAGCGATTCAAGGCCTCGCTTGCCATTTCGGCATAGTCAATGTCGTTGATGTAATAGAGGTTTAAGGCGGTAATGGCCGCCCGAAAGATCTCTTTGCGTACCCCCTTGTACCGGGCCGCGGAGGTTTCGCAGGGACTGTCGTTAAAGCTCGAATTAATAGACACTCTATCCAGCAGCTCTTCGATGTAGTCTTTGTAGCCCTGATTGTTGGGGTCGATGGCCCTCAGCCAGCTGTAGCACTCGGTGTATGCCTCAAGCCACCGGCCCTCCGCCTCATGCACGGTCGCCCGCTCGACGGCCTTCTCAATTGTGTCTGTGACAAACGCGTTGCTTTGCAGGGCCAGACGTTGCTCCGCCGTCGCCAACTCGCTGGCATTCCTGACGACGGACAGGGTCTTGATCATCCGGATAAGCTCCGAGTCCTCATTGGGATCCGAGACGGCGTTGGGATCCGAGACGGCGTTGGGATCAAGCGCCTCGTTGGGATCGCCGTGTTCGAGCTTGTCCAGGGCGTCCAACTGTTCCTGAAAGGCCTTGCTCCGCGTTTCGCGTCGCAAGGCCTGGATATCCTCGTATTGACCCACCAGCTCGAGGAGCATTTCCTTTGCACTGATATCGATCGGACCCTCATCCGTATCGAGCAATCGCCCCGCTTCTGTAAACTGACCCTGATAGATGAGAGCACAGGCCCTGGCAATCGCATCACCGGATTCAGATGACTGCGCCTCCGCCGACCACCCTTGCCCCGACACACCCAATACGCAAACTGCCAATACTAGCATCGCTACGTTGTCTGTGATTTTCTTCATGCTGTACCTATTTCCTAGCCGTTGTCTATAACCAGCATCCCCTTGCAGACGTCCAGCCGCTTGACACGCACAACCTAGCTGTGCCGTTTCAGGTCGCGCACTGACATGTACTTCGGCAGAAAGCCCGGGACTCTTAGCCCTTAATGCCACCGCGCCCAGACGACCTTCCAGCAAGTTCAAGAGGTGCGCGGCCGTCCTGTTCACAAAAACTCTACTGAGCCGATGAACAACATGTTCTCTTGGCGTCGCTACCGTTCAGATGCCCAGTCCGACATAGCGCCCGACGCCGGTCGCCAACTCTGCGATGCCCTCCGGCCACAGACTGAAGACGATGGAACTGTCATCCAGCGATTCGTCCAGACTGAATGTCAAACCATAGTTCAGGCGATGATACTTGCGGAGCACCGTTACTTCGCTGCGCAGATTCGCGCCGTAGTCCAGATCAAACGCCTGCGAACACACCAGGGCATAGCGCGGATCCAACTTATACACGGCAGCGAATGAGAGTACGTTCGTACCCACCTCGCCAAAATCGTTCATCACGTCTCGTAGATACCGGCTGCCGACATAGAGGTTCAAGTCGGGCCAGCGCATGTGCGAGACGCCAATATTGGACTGCCGCACCACGCCGGCTCGATGGTCGTAGTAGGCGTCTCCCATTATAGCAGTACTGTCCGTCATCCTCCAGATAAAATCGGTCGACGAATAGTCTCGACTGGGTCCAAAGAACGTGGTACTCCGCCTGTCCGTCGGGGGGACCCCCCGGGTAAAGCGGCTGGTATTCGGCACAAAGGGGTTGTTCCAAAACAGCCGACTCGGCCCGTTGGTGGCGATTGCCCCGTCGTGATTGACCCAGGTAAGATCCACGTTCAACTCCAGCCAGTCGACGACCCGCTGCTTCGCGCCGCGTCCCCGTTTGGTCTGCCAGCGCTGCCGCAGGCCGACGCTGAACACGTCGCGCTGCTCCCCGGCGGCTTCATCGGCCCAATAGGCGGCGGCGGTGGCATGGGGCTCGATGACATGCCGGATCTGGTTCAGGTCCCACAGGCGGGATCGAACCTCGGGAAAGACACGCCAATAGGAATCCAGGAAGAAGCGTAGACCCAGTTCTCCCACAAACACCGTCTCCTGAGGGGCAACCGGACCGCCGTCGACATCCGTGCTAAAACCGGGCCCACTATCGTAGGTCGCGGAGGCCGCCGTAAAAGGCACCAGTTTCGCACCCGGAAGCCGCAGCGGCATATCCAATTCATTGCGGGTCGTGGCCAGCGTATAAAAATTGTCGGTGCCGACCTGGGGGTTGTTCTTGCCGAATCGATGACGAAACCGGCCCATCTGGGTATCGCTATAAAACGTAAACAGGTCACCGTAGAGCGACTGACCGGTCCAGTGAAGCTCGGCGCTGGGCAGCTCTTCCAACTGATTGGCGTGGTCATTTATACGGGCCTTGGTCGTCACCGCCACACCCCAATTGTCCTCGATCCGTTTGAGGTGGAACAGGGTCTCCTGTTCCTTCTCCGTATAAAACTCCCCACGGTAGAATTGTTCCAGAAAATTCTGATCGGAGAGATATCCTACTTCGGTGGACCACTGCCACCCGTGGTCCAGAAATTGGCGGTGCTGCAGTCGCAATCGGCCCCGCTCCTCATGGGGCGGCGTCAAGTTGCGCCGCGTCGTGTGCCGGCCCAGTTGGTCTTCACCTTGGTCATGCAGAAAATACCCCTGGGCACGACCAAACATGTCTTCCTGCACGTAGTCCAGCTCGAAACCGGCTCCCGGACCCCGCTTGTCGAAGTAGTCGAGCAGGACCGTTCCGTCGGTTCCCTCCGGCTCCTGTCGACCCAGCATGCGCGACATGTGCCAGCGGGTCTGCACGTGGCTGCCCAGTCGACTGTTGTGGCCCACCCGGGCGCCTTTCAGGGGAAGATCCGGTCTCTCCAGATTGGCGCGCATCGAGGGCCAGTAGAACACCGTCTGCTCACCTGCCTTGACACGGACGTCCTCGAGCTGGGCATCAAAGCTGTGATCAGAGAGCTTGCCCGTCTCGGCGTCTACCACGGTCGTGTCGGTGATCAACACCTTCGCCGCATGGATCGAGACCTGGGGCCGGTAGAACTCGCTGGTGGTGAGCACCGCGTCCTCTGCCGAAAACACATTCATCGCCAGCATGCTCAACTCGTCGGCCCGGACATAGAGGGGAATCTTACGTCTCTCATCATAGCCCTTCAACTCCGCCTTGAGCATCAACGCCCGATGCTTTAGAACATCAAAGTACATCTCCTCGGCCCGAAGCGACCGCGTACCCTCTGCCAATACGACATCTCCGGCCAAGTAGATCCCATCAACCCACTCGGCCTCGAGAAAGTCCTGCACGGATCTGATTCCTCCGAACCCCTCTCGATCGTGGTTAAACTTCTCCGTCAGAAAGATGACAGTACTGTCTGCCTGTAGCTCCAATTCATGGCCGTCAACCTGCCACCAAATATACACGCGATTTGATAGGGTGTAGCACAGGCGTTCCCCTTCCAGGGGGTACGATTCTATCTTCAGACTCTCAGAGTTGACCGGCGAGAAATGAATCGAGAAGCCCTTGGGGGTACCCGCCCCACTTGCCTGCGCCGCCAGCCCCAGTCGACTACAGGCCAGTGCACAAGAGAGCACCAACCCCCAAACCAGTACAGATAATCGTCCTTTTCTCATCGTGGTCCAGAAGGGATCAAAGCCATAGATCGATCAGTCTCCCTGATCGCGCGTAAGGAGGGATTATAGTCAACGATATCTGTAAAACCAGTGCAAATATGCCGCTACATCGGAATTGGACAGATAACAAGGGCACCGACAGTTGGAGGGGGCCCATGCCGTGGTAAAAAAAGGCGGCTCAGGGGCGTGCGAAGGTGGGGGAATGAAAAGGGGTCAGGTCTAATTTGCACTTTTTAGCTTATTCCAAAGTTTCCTATGGCGGCGGGTATCTCTTAGTTCACTTACGATCATGCGGCTGACGTTGCTGAGATGGCCCATGTGCATACGAAAGAATTTGGGCAAACTGCTCAATGCATAGTGACGTAAGTTGTCCAGATCAACGATTTTGGCACGAACCAGACATGCAAACCAGCGGGTTCTGCCTTGAAGTCCATCATTCCATCCAGTACAAGGGAGGCGCGACTTTTCCCACAGAATGATCGGCATGGATCCTTTGGAGACAACCCCCTCGATGGCAAAACAAGAGTATAGCAAGCACCAGAAGTCAATCATTTCCGGCTATTACCGGAACATGGACACGATCATGCTCGACAAGTTGGCCGAGCTGGTCAGCGAATTGTTCCTGGCGGACACGGACAAGAAACGGGATCGGCTCTGGGATCGGGCCTACAAGGCCATGGTCAATCTCAAAGTCCCCCCCGCCATCATCGAACACATCATGGCCCAAGAGGACGTGCAGATTCTGGCGAAGAACCTGGAGGAATGGCAGAGTGGCAAGATGGGAAAGACTAAAGGCATTGACTAGTGACTAATCCTCCCCCCATGAAATAGACAAACTCGACAGCATCTCCCTCCTTGATAAGAGTCGTTGCAAATGTCTCGCGCTTCAGCACGTCGCCATTGATGCTCACAGACACCATATCCGGCATGTCGACCTCCTGAAACTCCAGCAATTGGAGCACATTCATAGGTTCCTGGGTGAGAGTGACTGTTTCATCGTTAACGCGAATCTCCATGCGGGAACTCCAAGCAGACAACACCAGACTCCCTGAAACCGTCCCTCAAGTTAGTTGGATTGATTCAGGGGGCAGCATATTACTTGGAAAACTGGCCCCGAGCAAGTAAAAGAGGGCTTGGCTGGCAGCGCAATTTGAGTCGTCGACGCTCCCCTAACTAGGACAGCCACAGTATCTGAAACAGCGAAACAGGAACGGCAACCCTGAACCACGCCCAGAAGAGACTCTTCCGCATCTGACCCCATTGAAAACTGAGAAGGAAGACCGAATGGAGCGCCCGGAAGTAAAGGCCGAACAACTCAAGGAAAAAACGTGTGAGATCGTTAAAGGTCTGCAGCGGGAGGGCCTGGTCAGGTACATCGAGCTGACGGATCCGGAGACGAGCGAGTGCTTTACGGTCTTGGCCTCACCGGGCGCGACCTCCTTCGATCGGCTGCTCTTGGTCGTCTCGGGCGTCCCCGAGGCAGCCGGCGTCTGGTCGCACGCACTCTTGAGTCAGGGCCGAGTCGAAGAAAGCTCCATGCGCGACTACTTCATCATGACTCAGAAACACAATTGGGCTATGTTGGCACTCAATCCCCACGCCCAGGGCGAGGCCAATCGGCAGGCCTACCGGGGCCACCTGGATGCGACATTGGGGTTCCTGGCCCTGGAGGATTCGAGACGCCTGATTAAAATCCTCTGTTTTTCGGCCGGCGGCGCGGTCGTCACAGAATACCTCAATCAAAAGACCCATGTGGCGGAGCGCATCCACTCGCTGATATTAATAGACCCTGTGCCACCGGCCATCAAGAAAAGCAAGGTTTCGCCGCAGCTGAGAGACTTGCTGGATCGGTCGACCCTTTATGGGATAGAGGACCGACCCGACCAACTGGCCCCCTGGGCGACGCTCGCCGGATCAATCTTGGGGATGCCCGTCAAGAGCGTCAAGGCTCAATTGCACGGAGAATTACCCCATCTCCTTTTAGGTGACGTCGAAGCCATCCTCGCCGCCGGGGCCCGATAGACACATCCAGTCAGTCAGAACTAAGACGTGCACCCACCGGTCCATCCAGTAGAGCGTGCGCCTGACAGAGAATGTCGATTATCCTGTCGCAATGAGGGGAACCAGCCAAGGCCTCGCGAAGAAGCCCTTCACTCTGCGGCAGGGCTGCGTCCACCTTGTTCCCGGGAAACCAGTGGCTGGCCTTGCCAAGTAGGTTGTAGCGGAATCGGGCGTAATCCACCATGTCAAAGGCCTGGACCAGATTCCAGAGCCAAAGGACAATGGGCACATTGACCTGGCCGGGCGTCTCGTGCCAGCTTGGCAGCCCTTGGGCAAAGTTTTCCTTCCACGCGGATCCGTGAACGTCTGCCAACGCCGCCTCCATCCGGGCCGAGATCACCGTGACTGTCTCCCGGAGGGTATCGAGCCGCGCCACGGCCTGCTGGTGTTCGTCCAGGTCTTCCGGCCTGCTCGCGCCGCAGGAAATCGTGTGAATCTCCGGGTGACGGAGAATGAAGATGTCATTGAAGGTCATCGGCGACAGCGGCGCTGTCAAGGTCCTGAGTCTCTCCGGGGGCCGATAGAGTTGCCCGCCCTTGTCATTGGGTGAGATAATGAAGACGCCCATATCCTGCTTCCGCGCCGCCACGATCGCGGGCCAGTTGCTTTGGTTGATGTAGGAATACCATAGGTTCACGTAGTCGAAGACTCCCGTGCGAATGAGCCTGAAGATGGTCTCCGGGGGCCCATGGGAAGAGAACCCCAGCCCGCGGACGACGCCCCTCTCTTTTAGCGTCAGCACCTTGTCTACCAGTCCATCCTTCTGCAGTGCCTGATCGGCCATCGCATCGGTGTTGACCCCATGCACCGCGAAGAGGTCCAGATAGTCAACCTTCAGCGCTCGCAACGAGGTCTCGATGGTGCACGCGCCGCCATTGACCTTACCCGACGGCTCGCCCTTCGATTGCAAGATCAGCCGGCTGCGATCATAGTTGCGCAGCACCCGGCCCAGCTCCTCCTCACTCGTGCCGTAGCCATGGGCGGTTTCAAAATGGTTCATCCCCAGCTCGAGCGCGTGGGCCATGATCCGATCCAGGTTGACGACCGAGTTCGGATCGACCCCATCCTCCCGTTCCCAGGAGGTTTGAAACCTCATGCCGCCCACCGAGACAAGCGGCATCTCAATCTCTGTCCGGCCAAAGCGTCGGTACTTCATGTAAAGCTCGTCCTTACATCCTTGCTAGAAGCAGTCATCAGTCATCGGTAGTCGGTAGTCGAGTAGTCAGTCCTTAGCCCAGACCCACCGACCCACTGACCACTGACCACTGACTACTGCCTACCCATACGAACACGTCACTAACGATACGACCGGCCGGGGCAGTCCTCAAGTTTTCGTTCACAGCCTGGCAATATACTGTATAATGTTGGGTTCTGCTTGAGAACTTCATCGTCGACCGGGCAGCGAGTTTTCAGACAGAGCTTACGCTTCGAACACGTAAGACTGAGCAAGACAGGTGTTCAGATGAAGATCCTGGACTCGGAAGTCGATCTCGACGCCAGCAAATACGCGCTATTCAACCAGCACCGGATGCTGTTTGCCCTCCTGCTGGCCACCCTCCTGATGGATGCCCTCTCCACTATCTATTTCATGCAGCGGATCGGACCCCAGAACGAATCCAACTTCGTGGTGCGGCAACTCAGTATCGCCTACGGTCCCGTATTTGGGGCACTCTTCGGCAAGCTCTACCAACTCGTCGGCGTCTGGATCATCACGGTCATGACCCCCCGCCTCACCCAGTTCATCTGTGCCGTGATCATCACCCTGAACTGCTACGCCGTGGTCGTCAATATGAGGATATGAGTATTACCGGATTGGATTCGCGTCCTTCTCCTCGACGACCTGGGCCTTGAGGATCAGAAAGGATTTTTCAGTGGGGCTGGTCTGACCCAGAGGCGCCAACACACCATGATCCCCTGCCGCTATCAAGACACCCACCGCTGTTGCCGTATGCCGAGTATGATCCGTCACTTTCCTGTGGACTTCTGCCTGATAGCCTACTGTCAGAACGCCATTCAGAATCCTCGGGAAAACCTCGATCTCCAGCCCCTCCAACATGTAGCTCCATACGCTTCCGATCGGAGTCGCGTACATGACGCCCCCCGAGAACTCCTTCATGGGCGTCGATGCGCTCGAGAACGGCACCTCTATAGGCGTTGCGCTCGGAAACGGCACCTCACTGTGCAGACTCAGGGTGGCACTCTGAGCCTCAAAACATCTCACTCGGGGAGAGGCATCAATACGCCCCCCCTCGACCCTTTTTAGTCGCTGAACGAACTGATCTAATTGAGAAGTCGCAAGGGTATAAGGCGGAGATCCCTGAATGTCGCCGTCCATCACAAACGCTTCAAGAACGTCACTGTTGAGCGGTACGCTGAACAATAGCAAGTTACAGTCTACTTTTTTCGGCCCAGAGATACCCAGGACTGTCAGCTCAGCCTGTCTCAGGTAGTCGACACGACAATCCTCAAACAGGACATAGGTCCCCCGATTCCCAGCAAGGCAGACCTTATCGTAGGCGAGTATCGCAGGTGAAGAGCCCCTTTCCATTCTCTCTTGGCCAAAATACTCCACTCCGCCAATCGTACGCTTGCTAAGACCTGAGCCCCACAACTCCCCAAGTGAAACGGGGTACCTGCCCTCGTGATCTTTAGCATACTGGAGCAGGGCTTTGCTGAGCTGATTCATCAGCCGGCGACTCTTGATCTGAGCCTCCTGCACGCGGTCCTGACGATCCTGATCGATCGCTTCAGCTGGCAGTTTTTCCTGACGAGTAATGGCGATTGCGCTGGGCACGGCCAGGGCTGCCAATAGCACAACAGCAATAAGAGACTTCAGGGTTGCGCGCGAGTGAAATAGTCGATTTGGCTTCATGATGACCTTAATCCTTTCTTCAATATTTCTGACCGACGCGGCCACGCTTAACGAACCGAGCGGAACGCAGCGTGGCTTTGTGACTCTCAAAGTATGCAGAATGGCATGGCAGTATTCCTCTCGAGCCGTGCCCAATTGGCCAATCACCATCTCATCACAGCACCTTTCACGTTCCTTGCGGATCTGACTGTTGGCCCACCATACGAAGGGGTGGAACCAGAAGAGGCATTGGGCTAGTAGCTGTAGAAGATTCATGCCGGGATCTCTTCGACACACGTGACAAAGCTCATGGGCCAGTACGGCCTGGCGATGGTCAGCACGGTCCATCTTGCCAAACTCCCTCGGCAGATAGATCGCTCCTTTGCACCATCCCCACACAAAAGGTTGAGTCGAGTCATCGAGCAGCCATGCATGCGGGCGAGCGCTAAGACCAAACTGCCCACAGACCGACGCCAGGTCTTCCTGAATGCGCGGCGTAGCCGGCCGCCGTTGTCGGTGTAGCCGCTGACGAATTCGTAGGACACGAACACCATTCACCAAGCAGAACAATGACGCGACCACTCCCCAGGAGGTCACGAGCCAATGCCGCCTGACACTCTGACCAAACCCCTCTCTAGGGACCTGGGCAAGCGGCGGAATCGCTCCGGCCCCCTGCCTGATCGTTGCAGGGCTGTCAAGCTGCGCACTCACTAAGCCATTCAATACTTCGATTTCAGGCCCCGAGAGTGTCTTGGCCGGTAACAACGCAACAGGGACAGAAAATATGGGCGGAACGAGGCACTTGGCCAGTACGATCAACCACAGCATATACCGGACATGGGCACTCCTATTACGTAAGAACGAATTGAGCACCCCAATAACCAACACAAGCGTCGCCAGGTGCCAACTCTGTTGCCACAGATAAACCCCAACGGTCTCCAGAAGGCCTTCCATTTTTCTCTCCACTCTACTTCGACTTCGATGGGTCTCCGTCCACCAGTGCCTGCAGACGATCCAGGTCTGCCTTCGTGATCCTGCCCTGCTCAGCTAAGTGCTGCACCAAGGGCAGCGGGTCCCCGCCAAAGAGACGATTGAGAAAATCACCTACTGTGCGGGAGATGACCTCTTCTTTCCGGGCGGCTGCCGAGAAAACGTGGGCCTTTCCCGCGCGTGTATGCTTGAGGTAGCCCTTCTTCTCCAATCTCCGCAGCAAGGTCTGTACGGTGGCATAGGTTATCTCTCGGCTCTCGGGCAGGGCATCGAAGACCTGCTGCACAGTCGCGCCGCCCTGTTCCCACACGATCCGTAGTATTTCTGTCTCGGCCGGACTCATGGCCGCAAGTTCTGATTTGGTCATTTGGACCTTCCTTTTACGCATGTACGTATTAATATCGTACATCTGTAAAAGTTTGTCCAGTGTTTTTTATTCATTTTTAGGAAAATCATCCTCGTGCTCATACTCAGCGCAGCGGAACTCGTAATCGTACTCGGTTTTTTCCTGGCGGCGGGAGCAGGTCCACGTGACCGATTTCGAGTACGATTACGAGCACGAAACGACCTAGTCACATGTGCGAGTTGGGACTTGGATGTCGTTGTTTCGGCCCGGGTTGACCAAGCGCACTCGCCTCTGCAGACCCTGTCCAACAGGCTTTGACACGGAGCCAGCACCGCGCTATCATGTCGCTATATTTTCAACGCTAGCTCGAAGACGGACTTAGGGACAATCTATCCATGATGGAAGAGAATTCAATCGACCCATACGCAAAGAAGAAGTCGGATCCGGGCAACCTACTCACCATCATCTTGCTGGTGATGGTCCTGGGGGTCCTTGCCTTCCAGGCCCGTCAGTGGTTTAAGACGGGGGGAAGGCCAACCGCCCAGCCGCGCGCCGTGCTAGCGCGTGGCGATCTGGCCGAGGACGAAAAGACCACCATCGACTTGTTTCGACAGGTGTCACCCTCGGTGGTCTACATCACCAGTATCGCCCGACAACGCAACGCATTCAGTCTCACTGCTCTGGAGATTCCTAAGGGCACCGGCTCGGGATTCGTCTGGGATGACAGAGGCCACATCGTGACCAACTACCACGTGATCGGAGGCGGAAATGCCGCGACCGTCAGACTGGCCGACCAATCGAACTGGAACGCCACCCTGGTCGGGTATGAAATCGACAAGGATCTCGCGGTGCTCAAGATCGATGCCCCCAGAGAGCAGCTCCCTGCCATCGCTGTCGGCTCGTCAAACGACCTGCTCGTGGGCCAGAAGGTCTTCGCCATCGGCAATCCCTTCGGGCTGGATCAGACCCTCACCACCGGCGTGATCAGCGGATTGGGTCGGGAGATCAAATCGGTCTCAGGGCGACCCATCCAGGACGTCATCCAAACCGACGCCGCCATCAATCCGGGAAACTCGGGGGGACCTCTCTTGGACAGTGCCGGCCGCCTGATCGGTATCAACACGGCCATCTACAGTCCCTCGGGCACCTATGCCGGCGTGGGGTTTGCGGTTCCCGTTGACGTGGTCAACCGCATGGTCCCCCAGATCATTCAGAATGGCCGCGTGCGCAAACCGGGCATCGGTATCATCATGGCACCGGATTCTTGGGTCCGCCAAAGGCGCCTCAAGGGCGTCCTGGTCCTAACGGTCGCGCCGGGCAGCGCCGCAGAGAAGGCCGATCTCCGTCCTACGCGGGAGGATCGCCGCGGCCGGATCACCTGGGGCGACCTGATCGTCGGAATGAACGGCGTCGCCATTGAAAGCCACAACGACCTCTACCGCCAGCTCGACCGTCAGCGCATCGGAGACAGCATCACGCTCCAGGTCTTGCGCCGAAACACGAAGATCGATGTGGAGGTGACGCTCCAGGCCTTGAATGACTAGCCACAAGGATCCAACGAGTGACTATACAGCAGATCAACTGGGGCATCATCGGCTGTGGCAACGTGACAGAATGCAAAAGCGGTCCCGCCTTCAATCAGGTCACCGGCTCGAAGCTGGTGGCCGTCATGCGACGGTCTGCGGAAAAGGCGCGAGACTACGCCGCCCGTCACCAGGTCCCCAAGTGGTATGATCGAGCCGACAGGCTAATCAACGACCCGGAGATCAACGCCATCTACGTGGCAACGCCTCCCGATTCCCATGCCCACTATACCCACCTGGCCGCTCAGGCAGGCAAACCCGTCTATGTGGAAAAACCGATGGCATTGAACCATGAACAGTGCCAGCAGATGATCGCGACCTGCGAACAGGCGCAAGTGCCGCTCTTCGTGGCCTACTATCGCCGCCGCCTGCCCAACTTTCTCAAGGTCAGAGACCTGATGGAATCTGGCGCCATCGGCGCGTGCCGACTGGTCACCCTCCACCTCTGGCGCCCTCTCGGCGATCATGAGCGGGACGCCGAAAACCTGCCCTGGCGCCTGATGCCGGAGATCGCCGGTGGAGGTCACTTCGTCGATCTGGCCTCCCATCAGTTCGATTTCTTGGACTACCTCTTTGGGCCCATCTCCCAGGTTCGGGGTGTGGCAACGAATCAGTCAGGCACCTACCCCGTCGAGGACAGCGTGAGTGCCGCCTTTCAATTCGCCTCCGGTATCATCGGCAGCGGCTCTTGGTGCTTCTCCACGGCCGGCCTCTGCGAGCGAGACCAGATCGAGATCGTTGGGACCGCCGGACGGATCACCTTCTCGACCTTCGATCATGCGGTCCCGATCAGGCTAGAGACAGACCAGGGGACCGAGACCTTCGACATTCCCGTGCCGGAGCACATTCAGCAACCTCTCATTGAAACCGTGTGCCGAGCCCTGCAGGGAGCAGATGGCAATCCCTGCCCCAGTACCGGCATTTCCGGCGCACGGACGACCTGGGTGCTGGACCAGATCCTACGCGATTGGCGTCGAGCTCAGGGATCCAATGACATAGAATCTAGGGCGAATTAGGGATCGGCAAGAAATAAATTGGACATTTTGGGGTTCAAGTGTGCCGTAGATTTGGTCGCGCCGATTGAGCCAAACCGGAGGTGTAGTCGGCTACAGTGAGAATTTGGCGATTGAGAAGCGGCCAAAGATGCGGTGCAGTTGGGCATCCAAAAGTCCAAGTTGTTTCTTGCCGGTTCCTTA
>JADFHU010000651.1 GCA_022567055.1 Planctomycetota bacterium | reverse complement strand
CAATATCGATCTGGTTGTCCAGCGCGAAGTGGTCGCGAAAGGATTTATGGCCCACGATTGTTACGCGCTGGGGATCGACGCCGAAGCACCGAAAGCGGGTTTCATAGGCCTCTATTACGCTCTCGTCGTCGCCGCCGCCAAACTTCAGCATCATGCGAGCCTCGGGCAGCGCCGTGAGGATCGCACTCCAAAGCTCCAGGCAATGATCGTTGATCTTACAGTTGTTGTTAAAGGAGCCGAAGGTGATGTAACCGTTGTCCAGGGCAGGCAAGAGTCCCACATCGGGGATGGCCCTGGGTGGGCGATAGCAGATAAAGCCCGTCTCGAGACGAATCAACTCTTCCGTGTAGTAGGCGGCTGCATGCTCCGAATCGGCCCAGCGATCGGTGAAACGATAGTCCATCTGCGGCATGCCGGTGGTATCGGGATAGCCCAGGAAACTCACCTGGATCGGCGCCGGTTTCTCCGCGAAGACGCCCAAGCGATTTCCCCCGGTGTGACCGGCCAGGTCCACCAGTATGTCAATGTGGTCCGCTTCGACCAGTCGGCAGACCTCCTGGTCGCCTCTGCCGAAAATCGGGCGGTAGTGATCAAACTTTTCGATCAGGCACTCGGTGACCCGGTCCGGGGCCGCTACGTTGCCGTAACCAAAGACCTCGACGCGGCTGCGGTCGTGACCATCCAAGAGGGATTCGAAGAAATAGGCGACCGAGTGGCAGCAAAAGTCGGGGGACAAATAGCCGACACGTAGCGGACGGTCGGTGTAACACTCGGGCCGAGGCCACCGTTTTTGGGCAGGGATCGGAGCATGGATCTTGGCCCACCGGCAGTGCTCTTCGAAGAGCACTTGTTGGTCCAAACAGGGCTCTTGGTGCAAGTGCCAGAGGTATTTAGAGTGATTGGTGCGATCGGGGAATCGCGCGACGATCCTCTTGAGTATCTCCAGGCCATCCTGTGTCTGGCCCATCTTGATCATACATCCGGCCAGCGTCGTCCACAGCTCATGCGCTTCGGGACAGGCGTCTACGGCCTGCTGGTAACAGGCAATGGCCTGAGACAGGCGGCCATTCGTAGAGTAGAGATTCCCCAGCTCGAAATGAATCAGCGGGTGCGCTTCACTCTCCAGCGCCTGCTCCAAAGAAGCCTGTGCCTCTTCAAATCTCCGGCAGTGCTGAAGCAACATACCCAGCAGAAAAGCGGCATCCGCGCGTTCGTTGCTCAGGTCGCGCAATGCCGAAACCACCTCCTCATCTAACAGGGTCGAGGCCCGGTCGAGATCGGCCGATTCGATGGCCCGCATGATGGCTGAGACCTGCTGCGGCAGGCCTGCCTCGACCACCGTATAGACCAGATCACTCTGCTCGGAAATAAAGAAGTTCAACACGCCCGCTTCGGTGGTCCGCGGGCTGTGCTGCGGGGTTTGGGAGGAGGAGGCCGTTGCCTTCGCAAGTCGGGCACTGAGGCTGGAGGCACACCACTCCCGCCAGATCTCCCGATAGAGGCCCTCCAGTTGACGCGCATAGTTTTCTCGATCGCAGAGCGAACTGGCCTGCATCCGCGGACGAAGGGAGTGACGTATTGTTTCCAGCGTGCTCGCATTGCCGGCCAAGGCCGTCGCCCGTGCCACAAACTCGTCCACACCGGTTGCCGCAAGCGAGTGCAAGCCGGCCTGAGACAGAATGCCGAGCCCACAGCGTGACACCAGCGTCTTGCCGCTCAATGAGATCACCGGCACACCCATCCAGAGACTCTCCAGAGTGGTCACGCCCCCATTAAAGGGATAGGTGTCCAGGGCAATATCGACCCGACCGTAGAGCCTCAGATGATCTTCAGGCGCCAGCCAGCCATAGAGGTCGATGCGATCACGGGCAATGCCCAATCCCTCGAACGTCTCCAACATGCGGGCCTTCATTTCCTCGTCGAAGCCGCCGCCGAACTTCAGGAGCAGGCGGGCATCGGGCGTCTCGCGGAGTACCTGGGCCCACATCGAAAGGCAGAGGGGATTGACTTTCATGCTGTTGTTAAAAGAGGCGAAGGTGATATGGCCCTTACCGCGACAGGGCAGATCGGTCACTTCCGGCGCGAATTCCGGCGGGCGATAGCAGACGAAGCCCGTGGGAATGTGCAGCGACTTCTCCACATAGCGGTCTATCGACTCGGGCAGGTCCCGGACCGTATCGGTGATGCGATAGTCCACCTGTGTCAAGCCGGTGGTGTTGATGCCGCCAAAGTCGACGATCAGAGGCGCGGGCTTGTAGGCACAGACGGCCAAGCGATGCCCACCGGTGTGGCCCGAGAGAACGACCAGTATATCGATCCGGTCCGCCTCAATCAGGCGGGCCAGGGCACGATCCTCCCGGTGCCGGATGTCACGGTAGAGATCAAACGTGTCTTTGAAACGCTCGGTGACCTCATCGGGCTGGGCCACGTTGCCATAGCCAATGGCGGTCACCCTCTCCCTATCGTGTGCCTCAAGGATGGCTTCAAGGGTATAGGCCGCCGAATGACGGTAGAAGTCCGCACCCAGATAGCCGATGCGCAGCCGCCGTTCGGGTGTGGGATCGTTGCCGTGGACGCGCCGCGCCAGGCAAAGGGGCGCGTGACGTCGACCCCATGCCTCATGCATGGCGGCCAGGGTCGTGGGATCGATCTGTGGGTCGTAGTGACTGTGGAAGAGCAGTTTGGAAAGGACGTCCGGGTTGTCTGGAAAGGTCTCCACATAGCGCTGCAACCAATGCAGCCCCTCTGAGAGACGTCCGACGTGAAGAAGGTCCAGTGCCAGGGAGACCCAGAATTCGCCGTTGTCCGGATCCAGTTCCACGGCCTGTTGCCGATACCTCAGGGCCGCGCTGTAGCGCCCGCTCAGGTGACTGAGGAGGCCGAGTTGTTCGTAGGTGGCGGCGTTGGCCTCGAAACGGAGGCACTCACGATACCAGTGTTCGGCCTTCGATCGCTCTTCTACTTGCAGGAACATGTGCCCCAGCAGGAACATCAGGTCTGTTCTGGGAGGCGGTCCGAAGATCAGCGTCTGTACCGATGCCAAGGTCCGGTCCGTGAGCAGGGATTTGGCTTGGTCCCGCCGGCCCCGGTCCAGGGCCTGTTTGGCCGCAAGCAGCACATCGGGCAAGCCCTCCCCAGCAATAACCACCTGCCGAGTACCGGCCTTGCCGGCGATCATCTTTACCTTCGTCTGTGTCACGATACGTTCTCTCCACCGTTTGCATCCACCCAACTGCCCGCCCGCCACTGCTTCAGTCCCAACCAGTGATGCCACATGCCGCGAAACGCCTGCTCCAACTCACGGGCCAGCCGCCGGGGTTGGCAGAGAGGACTGGCCAGCATGAGGTGACGCAGGGAGTGACGAATGCGCTCCAAAGACTCCGGTTGCTCGGCGAAGTGACAGGCCTTTTGCACATACTCCTCGTCCGACCGCGCGACAAACACCTCCAGTCCCAGCCGTTGCAGGATGGTCAGACCGATCCGCGAGACATAGAGATCTCCGAGCAGCGTAATGGGCGGAACCCCCATCCACAGGGCCTCCAAGGTCGTAATGCAGCCATGAAAGGGAAAGGTATCGAGCAGCAGATCGAGAGATTGGACCAAGGCCAGATACCGGTCATAGGGCAGCAACCCCACGATATCAATCCGCTCGGATGCGATGCCCCGCCGGCGAAACGCTTCCCGGTAGTACGCCGCC
>JADFHU010000650.1 GCA_022567055.1 Planctomycetota bacterium | reverse complement strand
TGACGGGGTGATTGACCTCCTTGAGGGCGGTGAAGAGTTGGATCAGGGAATCGAGGTCGTGACCGTCGACGGGGCCAAAGTAGGGGATGTTTAACGCTTCAAACAACTGGCTGGTCGGCCTGACCATGCGCAGGTGTTTCTTGATCCGTTCCACGGCACCCTCCATGCTGCGGCCGATCTTGGGCACGTGCTCGAGAATCATTCGCGTGGTCTTGCGGATATCATCGTAGGTGTGACTCAAGCGGATGCGGGAGAAGTAGGTGGCCGTCGCGCCGACGGTGGCATCAATGGCCATGGAGTTGTCGTTGAGCAGGATCAAGAGCTGTCTTTTGACGAGACTGAGGTTGTTGAGTCCCTCGAAGGCGAGACCGTTGCCGATGGTCGCGTCGCCCACCATGGCCACCACGCGGCGCCGTTCGGTGTCCTCGCCCGCCTGCTTGATCTGCTCGCCGAGCGCCAGTCCAATGGCGCAGGGGATGGCCGTTCCCGCGTGGCCGACCTTGAACAGGTCATACTCGCTTTCGGCGGGGTCGGGGAAGCCACTGATGCCATTGGCCTTCCGCAGACGATCAAAGAGGTCCTTGCGGCCGGTGATGATCTTGTGGGTATAACACTGATGCCCTACGTCCCAGACCAGGCGGTCCTCCGGGAAATCGAAGCAGTAGTGCAGCGCCAGTGTCAGTTCCACCGCGCCCAGATTGCTGGCCAAATGGCCGCCGGTCTTACTGAGGGAGGCCAAGATGAACTCGCGAATCTCCCCCGCCAACTGCTTGAGTTCCTTAACCGACAGCCCCTTGATGTCTGAGGGCCAGTCCACGTGTTTGAGTAATTCATCCACTAAATAATCCCAACGGCGTTCTAAAGGCGTCACGCGGCATTGTAACAGAAGATGCGATCCTTGCGGCGGGCATTTCAGGTTTTTTTGAAAATGGTCCCGATTCGCGTGACGCCGGAAGGACTCAACCAATGGGGTACGATCTTGACTGTTGACACAGTCGGTGCGCTTGCTTACCTTCGCAGTTTTATCAAAGCATGAGGAACTCGTTCTCTATGCCAGACCACGTCGTTACAAGATTCGCGCCCTCACCCACGGGGTATTTGCACGTGGGAGGGGCCCGCACGGCCCTATTCAATTGGCTGTGGGCGCGACGCTCGGGGGGGACTTTTCTCCTGCGCATCGAAGACACCGACCAGAAGCGCAATACGCCCACCGCCACGCAACAGGTGATCGACGATCTGACCTGGCTGGGGATAACCTGGGATGAGGGACCGCGGAAGGGGGGTCCGCAGGGTCCCTATTTTCAATCGGAACGACTGGAACTCTACGATGGTTATGTGCAGCGTCTCTTGGACGAGGGCAAGGCCTACTACTGTTTTGAGACGACGCAGGAGTTGGACGCCCGCCGCAAGGAGGCGGAGGCCAAGAAACAGGGTTTTATCTACCGGCGTCCGCCCCGGTTGCCGAGCGAGCGAGAGGCGGCCGATGCCCGGGCGGCCGGCAGCCCGGTGACGGTTCGCTTCGCGATACCCCAGGACCAGACGATTTTGGTGTCGGACCTGGTGCGGGGTGACGTCCGATTCGAGGCGTCGGAGATTGCCGACTTTATCATTCGCAAGAACGATGGCTTTCCGACCTACAACTTTGCCTGTGTCGTCGACGATTTTCTGATGAAGGTGACCCATGTCATTCGGGGGCAGGAGCATCTGAACAACACGCCCGGGCAGCAGGTCTTGTGGACCGCACTGTTTGGCGGCGACTCTCTGCCCAAGTACGTCCATATGTCGGTGACCGTCAGTGACGCAGGTGGGAAGCTGTCCAAGCGTGAGCGTCCCAAGGCCCTGCTGACGGCCATCAAGAAGATGCAGGAGGTCGACCTGATGGGCCTGGCGCAGGCGGGTCGGATCTCTGCAGAGGCGCTGGGAGAGTTTCTTGACAAGAAGAGCACACCCGATATGCCCAGCGTGGATGCCATGGCGGCGTACTTGGGGCTGCACCTCCCGGAGATCAATGTCGTCGATTTTATAAAGAGTGGTTATCTCCCGGAGGCCATGATCAACTTCCTGGCCCTGTTGGGCTGGAATCCCGGGGATGACCGGGAGATCATGGGACTGGAAGAACTGATTCAGGCATTCGATCTGGACCGAATCTCCAAGTCGAACAGTCTGTTCGACCGGAATAAGCTGGTAGCCTTCAACACCGAACATATGCGGAAGGTGGGCAAGGAGACCTTGCGGCGGCACATGAGGGCCTATCTTGAGAGAGCGGGTTCGCCGGTGCAGAAGGCGGACGACGCCTCGCTTGACAGGATCATAGAGATGTGTGACGGAGCACGGACTCTAGCCGACATCGAGGCCAAGCTGCGTTTCGCCTTTGTCGAGGACGACGAGGTCCGGTACGACCCTAAGTCGGTCAAGAAGGTCCTGCTCAAGTCAGGCGCCATGGAGTGTCTGGCCCTGGTCCGCGACAAGTTGGCACAACTGGACCATTTCACGGAAGAGGCCTTGGAGGGGTTATTGCGGGGACTGGCAGAACAGAAGGAAGTGGGCTTGGGCAAAGTTGCTCAGCCATTGCGCGTCGCGATCTGTGGCTCGAACGTGAGTCCCTCTATCTTTGACTCGGTCAATCTGCTGGGCAAAGAGCGTACCCTGGCTCGCATCGACAACACCCTCAAGAAATTTGGAGATGAGCAATAGCATGTCCCTACTAGTGACCGGATCCATCGGCATCGACACCGTCAAGACCCCGCACGGCCTGAGCGAAGAGTGTTTGGGCGGGTCTTCTGTCTACTTCAGCATGGCGGCTAGTTTCTTTTCGCCTGTCCGCTTCGTCGGCGTGGTGGGAGATGACTGTCCCTTTGATCTGGCCGAGGTATTTGAGAGTCGCGGGGTCGATCTGGCGGGCCTGGAGGTTCGGTCGGGCAGCAGGACCTTCCGCTGGGCCGGGACCTACCTGGAAAACATGGACGACCGCACCACCGATGCCGTCGAACTGAACGTCCTGGGAGAAGCGCCGCCCAAGGTCCCGGAGACCTTCAGGGACAGCAAGTTCGTCTTCCTGGCCAATTCTCACCCCGCCCTGCAGATGGAACTGCTGAATCAGGTTGCGAAGCCCAGCTTCGTCGCGGCGGATACCATGGATCTGTGGATCAACAACAATCTGGACGAACTGAAAGCACTCCTGGTGAAGATCGACTGTCTGATCATCAATGAAGACGAGGTGCGGGAGATCACCGGAGAGCCCAACTTGATCCTGGCGGCCGATAGACTCATCGAGATGGGCGCGGGAGTGGCCTTGATCAAGAAAGGGGCTTCCGGCTCTCTGTTACGGGATCGAGCGGGCGACACCTTTCTCTTGCCAGCCTTCCCCGCCACCGAGGTGAACGACCCGACCGGCGCCGGCGACAGCTTCGCGGGCGGCTTCATGGGACATCTGGCCCGCCGTGATGCGACCGATTTCGCCACGCTGAAAAAGGCGGTGGCCTATGGGACGGTGACGGCGTCCTACACCATCGCCGATTTTTCGCTGAACGGGCTGACGGCGGCCTCCGGCGAGGTCATCGAGATGCGACTGGATCGCTTGAGAGAGATGACATCGTTCTGACGGAGTAGGAGGCAGACGCCGGGGACGTGACTGACTGCGGCCCCCTTCGAGGTGGCCATCCATGCGCTGCTTCATTGCCATTGACTTGGACGAAGAGATC
>JADFHU010000649.1 GCA_022567055.1 Planctomycetota bacterium | reverse complement strand
TGTCCCCCCTGATCGACCATTTCCGCCTCGAGCCCGAGGTTCGCGAGATGAGCCCGCAGCCACTGGGCACAGGCCATGGTATCGGCGTCCCGGGTCCGTTGGGCGCTCACCGAGGGGAATCGCAGAAAGGCCTTGAGTTCCTCGATGAAGCGATCCTTATGGGTATCGACATAGGCATCCTGCCTGTTTCCGTTTTCCGTCATGGCGAGAAATCCTTAACTGTTTGGCTGATGGGGGCCTATCATGGCCCAAGAGAGACCGCTTGTACAGAGACAAGTCCGGGAGAGCGATGTCATCGTTCGCAGATCGCAGATCACCGACCCACTGACCCACAGACCACGGACCTACAGACGTACGGACCTACAGACCACGACCTGCTTGCCGCCTTGCCCCCGGGAATTGAGTCGGATAGACTGATAATTCCTGACAACTGTGCCACCCGAAGAAAGAGATGGTGACCATCATGACTCACTCGTCGATCCCTATGCTGCTGATTACGGGCCTTATGTTAAATGCGGCTAACGATGCGATTGCTCAGCGTCAAATGGAGAACCTCACGCGTGGTCTGGTGGCGGTAAAGCAGGAAGACGGTGGCATTTTCGTCTCGTGGCGGCTCTTTGGCACTGATCCGGAGGCGATTGGATTCAATCTCTATCGCGTCACGGGCGACCAAGCGCCGGTGAAGGTGAATGGCGCCACGCTCATGGGGCCGACCCACTGGATCGATCATAAGGCCGATCCCAATCAAACGCATGCCTACTCTGTGCGACCTGTCGTGAAAGGTGAGGAGCTGGCCGCCAGCAAACCGGTCGCGGCATGGGAGGACAACTATCTCGAGATTCCGATCCAACCCATCGAAGGGTATCGTCCCGGTGACGCCTCGATTGCGGATCTCGACGGTGACGGCGAGTATGAGATCGTGCTGCACCAGATGTCCCGCGGTCAGGACAATTCCTTTCCGGGCATCACCGGGACCCCCATCTTCGATGCCTATGAATTCGACGGCACGCATCTCTGGCGCATCGATCTGGGCATCAACATCCGCGACGGTCAGCACTACACCCAGTTTATGGTGTATGACTTGGACGGCGACGGCAGGGCCGAGATGGCCTGCAAGACCGCGGATGGCACCAAGGACGGAACAGGCAAGATCATCGGCGACAAAGACAAGGACTGGCGCATCCACAGCGAGGGAGACCGGCGACACGGCCGCATCCTGGACGGACCGGAGTATTTCACCATCTTCGACGGCCGCACCGGCGCTGCACTGAAGACGGTTGACTACATTCCTAACCGCTATCCCATCGACGGATGGGGCGGCATCGGCGGTAATGGCGGCAACGATAGCTATGGCAACCGCTGCGATCGGTTCTTGGCCTGCGTGGCCTATCTGGATGGCAAGCGTCCCAGCGTCGTGATGTGCCGAGGCGTCTACGGCCGCATCGTCATGGCGGCCTGGGATTGGCGGGACGGAGAGTTGACCAGCCGCTGGGTTTTCGATTCGGGTACCAGCTATCCGCCCTTTGACGACGCTTCCCCTTTCTCCGGCATGGGCGGACACTCCCTTTCCGTGGCCGATGTCGACGGGGACGGCAAGGATGAGATTGTCTATCAGGCGATGGTGGTAGACGACAATGGCCAGGGACTCTATTCCACCGGCCGACGTCATGGCGACTCCATGCATATCAGCGACTTCTATCCGGAGCGTCCTGGTTTGGAAGTTTTTCTGATCACGGAAAACGAAAATGAGACGGTCCGCTTCAAGACGCCGGGCGTGGGCGTACACGATGCCCGCACGGGGGAGGTGATCTGGAGTCACAGTCCCGCGGTGGACGTGGGCAGTGGCCTGGCGTGCGACATCGATCCGCGTCATCCGGGCTATGAGGCTTGGGGCGGTCCGGGTGGCCTTCGCGATGCGCAGGGCAACGAAATTGGACCCCATCCCCGTTCTACGGGTTGGGCGATTTGGTGGGACGGCGATCTGCTCCGCGAATTGTTTAGTCGATCGACGGTGAGCAAGTGGCTCTGGGAACTCGGCACCGAAAAAAGCCTCTTGGTCACCGGGGCTGGTAGCGGCGGGCGGGGCCCCAATCTGATGGGTGATTTCTTGGGGGACTGGCGCGAGGAGTTGTTGTTGACCTCTCCCGATCGTCGCTCCCTCCGTCTCTATACCACAACAATCCCCACAGAGCATCGGCTCTACACACTGATGCACGATCCCCAGTATCGTCTGTCCATTGCCTGGCAAAACGTGGTGTACAACAAACCGCCCCATCCGGGATTCTTCCTGGGCCACGGCATGGCTCAGCCGCCCCGTCCTAACATCCGTCTCGTCGGCAGGGGCGAGGCCATTGCCGGTCTCGAGTGAATCGTTCCAGGCTCCTGTGCGATTGTGGCGAAGAGACTGAAGTCAAGTCATCCCCGACCCTGTTTTTTGACTTGACAGAGTTGCGGGTTTTCTGAGATACTACCTCCATAAAGTAAGTAGCTGACCGAGGCAGATGAATTCGAGGTGTTGGACGTGTCTATTGACAAAGCGAAACATACCGGCCCGACCCGACAGACAGATACCCGGTCTAAGAGGGTCACGCCGACCGTTCGCACCTGGACCACACGAAAGTGGACTCTGACCTGAGAAGCCATCCGCCGAAACATTCGAAAGGCCTTTCAGGGATCCCCTTGAGAGGCCTTTTTTTGTGAACTCAATGGAGCGACTCAACATGGAAAAACTGAAGGTAGGCGTGCTGGGCGCCACCGGTATGGTCGGCCAGAACTACATCTGTCTGCTCGACAATCACCCCTGGTTTGAAGTCTCCTATGTGGCGGCTTCCCCCCGCTCGGCGGGGAAGTCTTACCGCCAGGCCGTGGAGGGGCGCTGGCTGATGTCCCAGCCCATCCCCTCAGCCGTTGAGGCCTTGACGGTAGAAGATGCCAATAAAGTTGACGCGGCGCAGGGTCGTTGCGAACTGCTCTTCTCCGCGGTCGAAACGGATAAGGGGACCGTCGGCGCTCTCGAAGAGGCCTACGCGGAGGCCGGGTTCCCCGTGGTCTCCAACAATTCCGCCCACCGGGCGACGCCCGATGTCCCCATGATGATACCGGAAGTCAACTGGCGGCATAGCGAGTTGATCCCCGTGCAACGGAAAGAACGAGGCTGGCAACGCGGCCTGATTGCGGTGAAGCCGAACTGTAGCATTCAGAGCTATGTCACACCCCTCTTCGCCCTGAAGGAGGCGGGCTATCCGGTCGCCAGCGTCGTGGTCACGACCCTTCAGGCGGTGTCCGGGGCGGGCTTCCCGGGTCCCGCTTCTCTGCAGTTGATAGACAATGTTATTCCCTTCATCGGTGGGGAGGAGGAGAAGTCCGAGCAGGAACCCCTGCGCATCCTGGGAGACTGTGTGGAGGGGCGGGTGCGGCCGGAGTCGGTGCTGAAGATCTCTGCCCACTGCAATCGCGTGCCGGTGATCGACGGTCACACGGCCTGCGTGAGCCTCACGTTCGCGGACCGCAGGCCTTCCCTGGAAGAGATTCTCGACATCTGGCGGGCCTTCACCAGTGAACCACAGCGACTCAAATTACCCTCGGCGCCGGTACCGCCCCTGGTCTACCTCGAAGAGGTCGATCGACCACAGCCCCGCTTGGACAGGGACCGGGATCGGGGCATGGCGGTGACACTCGGCCGGCTCAGACCCTGTCACGTCGG
>JADFHU010000648.1 GCA_022567055.1 Planctomycetota bacterium | reverse complement strand
AACGGGTCTCGAAACGGCTGATCGCCAGAGTCGTGGTTGCCATCGGCCGGCAAGCCCGTTCTTGAAGCCAACTCTGGAAGTGTAGTTCCCACGCCGGCCATAGTGTAACGATTTAACCCCTCCGTGAGGTGAACATCAGGTGGTTTTCTACCAGGTACTCCTTCTGTATGACTTCTGTTGTACAAAATGCGCAACAGATTTTCAACGAAAAAACCGTGTTTGGGGGGGGGCAGGGCAAGCGCAGATAAACTTAGGCAGACGTCAATGCTCCCTTTTTCTACCCCTCGCCGGGGTCTCACGGGGGTAGTAATCAGTAATCAGACTTCGACGAGCTCAGTCGAGTCGTGACAAAAGTAATCAGTTTTTGGCCAGCACGGATCACCGATCACTGATTACTGTTTACTGATATCTTCTACTTGAACGGTCAGAATCTTCGATAAATGACGTTTCTGCCGCCAAGTACACGAACTTGGCATTAAGATGCGATTGCCCTGGGGCCCCCGGGCAGTCTCATCGAACAAAAGGGTCGCCACTGGGCCTCCTCATAGGCCCCTATCGGACCTTCGGGTCTGTCCTTTGGTCGTGATTTGATGATGGCCTCCGCCACCGCCACGTCCGTGCCGTGAGTGATCTTCATATTGGTTGAATCCGACTCGACGATGGCCACCGATTCTCCCAGGCGCTCGACAAGCTGCGCATCGTCGCTGATAGGCGTTTTCCGCGGGTCGAGAAACTTGAGCTGGTCATAGGCCCTGGTCAGGAGGACCTTGTCAAAGACCTGAGGGGTCTGTGCCTCATACAGATTGGACCGGTCAATCGTCTGCGTAATCAGGCCGTTCTCAGTCTCCTTAATGGTGGGAATCACCTTGGCAGCGAGAATCGCCGCCCGTGTCTGGGAGGCCCTGGCGATGACCTTGTCGATGAGCGCTTGAGTCAGGCAACAGCGTGCCGCGTCGTGGATCGCCACCAACTCGACGTCCTCCGCGATCAGGGCCAGTCCGTTGGCCACCGTCGTAAACCGCTCCTTTCCCCCCAGGAAGGTCCGGACCCCAAAAAACTGCAGGTTTGGTCCCCACTTGATCTCCACGATCTCCTCGTCTTCCGGGGCGATACCCAGGAGCACTTGCTTGACGTCCTCGCGTTCGGTGAACAGTTCCACACTGCGCAGGAAGGCCGCTCTGCCGGCCACGTCGACGAAGGGCTTTTTCTTCTTTTGTCCAAACCGGCTGCTACTGCCGGCGGCACAAATAATCGCGGCTACCTTCTTGCCCATCGTTATCATAGCTCCATACTTAATCAAGAGTCCCATTATGGAGAACTCGCCAGGCTTGGAAAGAAAAATGCCGGCCTTGTTACCTGTTCCCTGGCAAATACCGATATACCAGCACACTACAGCTACCCCGTTTCCCGGGGCGGCCCCTAACGCTACTAACTCATGTATAGCCAGACGGTTGCAATTCTTTGTTGATGAGACTACCATCATGCACCCGCCAGTAGACAGCCACGTAAACAGTGACGGAGTTTGAATGATAAAAAGCGGCGACGAAGCGGATCTGCCCCAAATTTCGGTGGTTGTGCCCCTACTCAATGAGCAAGACAATCTAGTTCAACTCTATCAGGAGACAACCGAGGCCCTGGAGGGAAAGCTCTCTTTTGAGTGCATCTTTGTGGACGATGGCAGCACCGACGACAGCTTTGCCATCCTCCGCTCCTTGCAGGAAAAAGACGAGCGTCTCAGGGTCATACGATTCCGTAGGAATTTCGGCCAGACCGCCGCCATGAGTGCCGGATTCGCACTTGCCCGGGGCGCGGTGATCATACCCATGGACGCCGATCTGCAGAACGACCCCCGCGACATTCCCATGCTCGTTGCCAAACTGGATGAGGGCTACGATGTGGCCAGTGGCTGGCGTAAGAAACGGCAGGATGCGGCCCTGACCCGCTTGCTTCCCTCGCTGATTGCCAATGGGTTGATCGCTTGGATCACCGGTGTCCGGATCCATGATTACGGCTGCACGCTCAAGGCCTATCGTCGCGACGTGCTGGAGCAGATACGCCTCTACGGGGAAATGCATCGTTTCATACCGGCCTTGGCCAGCTGGTCTGGTGCACGCGTTACCGAATGCGTGGTGCACCATCGACCCAGGACGGCAGGCATCGCGAAATACGGGTTGGGCCGAACCTTTAAAGTCTTGCTGGATCTAATCACCGTCAAGTTTTTGGGATCCTTCTCTACCAAACCTATTTATGTCTTCGGCGGACTCGGCGGTCTTACCGGCTTCCTGGCCTGTCTCGTCGGCATGGTTGTCATCGTTCAGAAGGTGGGTCGGAATCTGGACATGACCGGTAATCCCCTGCTGATCCTTACGGCGGTCTTGATGATCACGACGGTTCAATTTGTGCTCATGGGACTACTCGCCGAACTCTTGGTGCGGACCTATCATGAGTCGCAGGGCCGTCCGACCTATGTTGTGAAAGAGACTCTGGGCGTGCCGCCATCCTCTCAGGAGCAAGCATGAAGCGATCCTCTCAACGGAAACGCGGCGGGCCGGGGCCCCTCAAGCGACAGGCTGAGGAGTCCGAAACGGGCGCCTGGCGTAGAACACGTCAGGTGCCTTTCTGGGTGCTAGCAGGGTTGGTCATTGCCATCCCTTTCACCATGGGTAAGTATCTGGAATTCGGTTCGCCCGGTCCCTTCGACAGTGGGGCCTATGTCTACTCTGCCAAGCATGTGCTCGACGGTGCCCAGATCGGTGTGGACGAAAAGGTCACCGCCCGCATGGGGACACTCCTGGTCAACATGCTGGGGGTCAAGCTCTTCGGTTTCTCAGAGACGGGCCCGAAGACCATGCAGGCTCTCTTGCAAGTGGCTGCGCTGATCATGATGTGTGTGGCGATTTGCAGGCTCTACGGTCGGTGGGCGGCGGCCCTCTCCGCCTTGGTGGCCACCTTCTACCTGTCGGCACCGCTCATTGCCAAGTTTGGCAACGTCAAAGAGCAGTACATGATCGCCTTTATGATGATTGGTGTGAGTTGCTTCGTGCTGCGCCAACTGGGCGGCCGGTGGTGGTGGTCGGTGCTGGCGGGCGCGTTCGTGGCCTGGGGCCCCCTGTTCAAGCAGACGGGACTCTCTGCCATCGCGGCCGTGGGTCTCTTTGCGTTCTTCCAGGCGCTCACGAAGGCTCGGAGCTGGAAAGAGACGGGGCAGGACCTTGGCCTGCTGATGCTGGGGGCGACGCTCAGCGTGGGTCCCATCTATGTGTGGATGGTCGCGGCCGACGTACCCTTCGAATACTGGCCTTACGCGAAGATCATCCGCTTGGTCGTTCCGGCGGAAGGCATGCGTGTGAGTTCCTATATCGCCCAGGGGCGGCAGATGGTGGACATGGACGTAGTGGCCGCCAGGATCTTCCGTTGGTATGGTCTCCTGATACTTCCTATCGCGCTCTCGCTCGGCTCCATACTGGGCGCTCTGATCACTGTGATGGTTTCAAAGCTGGGCTCCAAGAAAAGGGCGATCGACGGGGGCACCCGCATGGTATTCATGTTTGGGCTGTGGTGGGTCTTGGACATGGCATTTGTCTGGATCAGCCCCCGCTCCTATGAACAGTACTTCTTGCCTCTCAATGCGTCCGCCGCGATGCTGGGGAGCTATCTGTTGGGAGCGTATTTCTGCAAGCTAAAGGAGGTCGATTTCAAGATTC